>JAIVYW010000123.1:0-5660 GCA_048635215.1 Candidatus Atribacteria bacterium | reverse complement strand
GCAGATATAGATGCATGTTTATCTTGTGCTAAAGAACTAAATCTTGATCAGATAATTTGTACAAATAATGTTGCAACTTCTAAAGCAGCAGCAACGTTAAAACCTGATTTTGTAGCAGTTGAACCTCCAGAGCTTATTGGTGGAGATATTAGTGTAACAACTGCAGATCCTGGAATAATAAGTAGCAGCGTAATAGTAGTTCAAGAAGTAGAACCTTCAGTAAAAGTTCTCTGTGGCGCAGGTGTAAAAAATGGTCAAGATGTTAAAAAAGCAATAGAACTTAATCCAAAATTTGAGAATGTTTATGTAGCTTTAGGAAATTTGTATAAAGATCAGTTGAAAGATTATGAATCCGCAATTAATACCTATAATATCAGCTCCCATTGCTGACGCAACATATGCGAAGGTTTCAGGTTTTGTGCCGGTTACCGTTTGATCGCCATTGAAGCTCATCTGTGCAATGATATCCCTTGAGAATTCCTCAGAAGCAGCGATCAGTATTGCCCTGAGTTCCTGTAGATCGGTAATTGTCTCAATGGCCACTGCATCCACTTCACTTCTTTCAAAAGCCCGGAACACGCGTCTATAGCCGAGAAGAGCCTCATCGAATTCAAGTTCGCCGAACGGCTTTAAAAATTCTCCCGAAGGTCCCACGGAGCCGGCGATATAAATATCAGCTCCGGCATCTTTTCTCGCCTTGACAGCACACGATACTGCTGCCGTTATTAAAGTATCGAGTTCGTTTATAAGGCCGAAATGACGGAGTCTGAACGGATTTGCATTGAATGTATTGGTTGTAATAAGATCAGCTCCGAATTCTATGTAGAATTTGTGAAGCGTGGTGATCTTTTCGCTCATTTCAAGGTTCCAGACCTCTGGAAGAAGGTTTGGCGGAAGTCCCATTTCATGAAGCATTGTGCCGTAAGCACCATCGGAGACGAGAACTTTTTCCTTGAGTAGCGAAATGAGGCTTCTCATTTCTTCTCCCAGCCTATTACAGCGGATACGGATTTTTCAGGCAGCATTATCATTGAATCGGTAAGCCGAATACCTATCTTTCCGGCATCGGTGAGTGTGAAAAAGAGCTCTTGATTTGACAATGCAAGATCACCATACCCCGGACTGAACCTTCTTGTGATACCGCAGCTGTCAATTCCCGCTCTGACAGCGGTATTTCTCTCCACGATTTCTGCAAGCCTTTCCACATATTCGGAACCTACAGCATCGAGGATCACACCGTCAACCTCATTATCGCCCTTCATATTCTTCTTGATCTCTTCCTCAAGCGATCCGCCGATAGTGGCGAAGAATAGCGTCATTATCCGGGAGTTTTGTAAAAGCTCCGCCAGATTTTTACTAATGATCGTTTCACCTTTTTCTATAATGATCCTTTCACCGGCGATGAAGAGTTCGACCTCCCTGTATGTATATGCGGGTTCTATATGCACCCTTGCGTATTCTATGGCGCTCTTTATCTTGTCGAGTGTTTTTTCGTCCAATGGCTTACCCCTTTTATATCCGAGCCGGAAAAGGACACGCTCTGTGTCAATATCCAATCTGATGTTTTTGACGATCATATTTGGCACGCCTTAATGATATTCTTTACAAGTCCATATCTGTTAAATGGTGTCATTATGCATACGCCTTCGGCATAATCCCGGAATTTCCCGATCAATTCAACGGCCAACTCAATGCTCAATGAAGCGGAAGCGGATTTATCCAGTCCTTCGAATTTCTTCAGGATATGGTCAGGAACAGTGATCCCTGAAACCTCATTTTTCAGAAACTCCGCATGCTGATAGTTCACAAGCGGAATTATCCCAAGTATCTTCGGCAGTCCCAAAGTGGAAAGCTTATTTGAAAGTTTTTCTGCCTGAGCAATATCATAAATGGGCTGTGTTTGGACAAAATGAGCTCCACTGGCGATCTTCCTTTTAAGGTGGTCGAGCGCTTTCTGATCATCAACGATCGAATATCCTGCGGCAACACCGATATTAAAATCGGTTCTGGTGGTAATCTCATTTCCCAGATAATCCTTTCCTTCATTAAGATGTGATATTATCCCGACAAGCCCAAGGGCATCTACCTCATAAACAGCGGTGGCAAAGGGATAATCTCCAACGGAAGGAGGGTCACCCGTAAGTGCAAGTATATTATTTATTCCGAGAGAATATGCTGTAAGAAGGTCGGATTGTATCCCGATCAGGTTCTTATCACGGCAAGTAAAATGGAGTATCACATCAAGATCAAGCTCTCTTTTCGCTATATATGCAAGGCCCGAGCTGGATTGCCTTAATCGCCCCATAGGAACATCGGCGACATTGATCGCGGAAACCTCCAGTTCCTTCAGATCTTTCAGAAAACCCATAACTTTTGTATTGTCAACAGTTTTCGGGGGATCCACTTCGACAGTGATCGAAAAATGATTTTTGAGGATCTTTTCGAATTTATTGGGAAATTCTACTGTAATGACATTCTTCTTTTTAATGATGTCTTGTTTTTTCTTACCTGCTACAGGCCTTTTTGCTTTGATACTTTTAAATTCATTCCTTCTTTCATATACAGCTTTAATATGCTCCGGAGTAGTACCGCAGCATCCTCCGATTATGTTTACTCCATTCTTTATGAACTGTATCGCATAATCTGAAAAATATTTTGCCGTGACCGGATATCGGTACTGTCCGTATTGAAATACCGGCTGTCCGGCATTTGGATGCACCAGCACGAATTCGGCAAAGGAAGTGATTTGAGTGAGTATTTGAGAAAGGCTTTGAGGCCCTATTCCGCAATTTGCTCCGATCATCCTCGCTCCGGCTTCCTTTAGGGTACGAGTAGCTTCATCGGGCGACACACCGAACATTGTCTTTCCGTTTGCAAGATAGGTAAGCGAACAACTCACAGGAAAGCCGGGATGAAGTTCGAACACCGCTTCCAGCGCGAGGAGGATCTCATTGAGGTTTGAAAATGTTTCCAGCTTAATAATATCCGCACCGGCATCCAAAAGGATCCCGATCTGTTCCAGATAGATATCCTTCATATATCCGCTTTCAAACCTGTCCACATCCTCATAAGGCCGGGATATCGGGCCGACCGAGGCGGCTACATAATGATCTCCGGGAATCTCTTTGACAAGGCGTGTCCCCTGTTTGTTTATCTCCTGTACATGATTCTCCAGACCGAAATACTTGAGTATGTGTTGATTTGCGCTGAATGTATTTGTCGTTATTATTTCTGCGCCGGCAGTAATATATTCGCGGTGTACACTCGTTATCAGATCAGGGTGTGTTATATTCAAATAATCATAACACTCTCCCCTTGGGATCTCCTTTGAATTAATATAGGTACCCATGGCGCCATCCATAATAACGGGTCCCTCAAGCAGCCTTTCGAATATCTTCTTTTTCATACTAATTTAAAAGACCACCCAACTTATCAAATATTAACATTTTTTCTTGACTTATTTTATACTCGTTCATCCTCATTTTATATCATTATTCCAGGATGTATGCAAACGGTGATGTCTCAAGGGGACATTAAGCGATAAAGATCGCAATCTTGACATTTCAGGGGTTTTGGCTTACAATTCGAATGGGTAGGAGAGCAATATGAAAAGACGCTATTATCTATTTATAGCAGTATTAGTACTATTAGGATGTATGGAGAACAAAATGATAAAACCTGAAGAGGATCACTTTGAGAAGCAGCGCAGTGAAATGGTGGAATATCAGATCAAGGCCAGAGGGATAAGCGCGCCGGATGTGCTATCGGCAATGCTGAAGGTTGAAAGACATCTCTTTGTGACCGAGACAAGCAAGAGATACGCTTATGCGGACCACCCCCTGCCTATCGGCTATGGTCAAACGATATCTCAACCCTATATTGTCGCATTTATGACCGAGGCCGCGAAAGTGGACAAGGAGCATAAGGTTCTTGAGATCGGCACCGGTTCGGGCTATCAGGCAGCGGTACTTGGCGAGATCGCTTCCTCTGTGTTCACGATCGAGATACAGGAAACCCTTTGTGAAGAAGCGCGCAAACGCCTGAAAGATCTCGGCTATGACAATATTACCGTGATCTGCGGTGACGGATACAAAGGACTGCCGGACGAAGCCCCTTTTGACAGAATAATCGTAACCGCCGCGCCCACGAAGATACCGCAGCCGCTTTTGGATCAATTGAAGATCGGTGGAATACTGGTCATTCCGGTCGGCGCCGGCTTGCAGGAAATGATATTGGCGGAAAAAACAATGGACGGGATCATACAAAAGGAGATCCTCTCCGTCCGCTTTGTACCGCTTGTGGATGAGAAAGGAAGGCAGTACTAGCATTCCTGCTGAGCAAGCTCAGCAGTAATAAGGAGATCGTTCAAAAGTTGAAATGTTCAAAAGTTAAAGGTTATGCTTCGCAGAGCACAAGTGCAAAAAGCAAGTGTGAAGTGTTAAGTGGGAAAATACAATGAAGAATAAATAGTGAATAATCGTAGGGACAGGGCTTGACCTGTCCGCTGTCATCCTGAACCCCTTTCGGGTGAAGGATCCATCTGTTCTCGTTATCCCGTCATTATCGTAGCTTGTTGTAGCGAAAGGGAAATCCCGGATAGAGGACCCGATAATCCATCCCTTTGTGCCTGTGACGTGAAAAAAAAGAAATAAAGAATTTGAGAAGGGAGTAAGAAAAGAGGATGCGATTATTATTTAGATATTTCCAGAAGGGAGAATCTGGTGTGCGGCATGCCAACTATCCCGATTCGATTATCTCCCCTTTTAGCGGGCTCATAAATGCCGATTAATAATCTGGACCCTCCCACAGCATCTTGAGGCAATTCAAAAAAAAAGGGCCACTTCCCGAAAAGGAAATGACCCTTGTTCAATTATCAGTAAATTAACTTACTGCGCCCAGTTATTGTAAACATAGACACATTGCCCCCTTATGGAGTTAGCTACAAAGCTGTGATGGATTATCAGAAGGTTTTCATCATTTGAACTGTCCGCAGAAGCGGTCCAATTAAACGATCCGATTATTCCAATGGGATCTTTTGTGGTATATGCGTCTATCGCCATGATCTTTTCATGCAGAAATCCGCTATAAGTATCCCTTTTGACGGGGCATCCTGCATTCAGCAGAGGAAGATATTCAGAATACCTGCTGCCTGCCTGCCATTTGTCAAATGTGCCCTTTACTGAAACTCCGCTCTGATAGCGGGATATCATGGAAGCAGAAATGTCGTCCGAGGTAAAGGTAAAGATATCAAACCATATATTCGAATCGGCGCTGTCAATCGCATCAACCATTGCGGCAAGAGCACCTACTTTCGGTGAGAAATAGACTTCTACAAGTTTTCCATCCACATAGCACGATCCTGAGATATGCTGTTTCGAACCGTGGAACTTTTTATCGATGAACATCTGATTGAATTCCTGAAGATAAAGCGCGGCCAGGGTTGATGACTTGATGATGATAATGATATTCTTATCTCTTTCCGTCTGGTCATCCGTCATATTGTAGCTTCCTGAAAGGACTTTCATGCCGTCAACGACGATGAACTTGTGATGCATGAGAGCCGTTCCGATATCGGGAACAACGGTAATGCCAGCAGCTTCGATCTGATCATAGAAAGGTTTAAAGGTAGCCCTTGTGTAATAATCGGTTTCGGTGACCAT
>JAIVYW010000122.1:0-5689 GCA_048635215.1 Candidatus Atribacteria bacterium | reverse complement strand
GCCGGATCTCCCCGATACGCCGCGGTAGTATTTATGGAGCATCAGGGCTCAGGCGCATATCTGCCCGCTATTTTGACAAAGAAGATCTGGGAGCGTATGAAGGAAATGGGGTATTTCGACTAATGAGAAGAGAAGGGCTTTTTATGATCTGTCTGATCCTGGTATTGGGAATGGTGGGGGTTCTTTTTATTTACAGTGCTTTTAGTACAGAGCACTCTGCCTTTCTCGAGAACCCAATGGTGGTGAAACAAATAATATTTATACTTATCGGTATAATAATGGTTGCCGTTTTCTCTCATGTGGATTACTCGCTTTATCGGCGGATGGCGGTTTTCGTTTACTTATTCTCTATACTCTTATTACTTGGCACAGCATATGTGTTCCCAACTGTAAAGGGCAGATGGATCAGGATCGGCTTTCTATCTCTTCAGCCATCGGAATTCGCGAAGATCGCCTTTATCATTTATATTTCAAATCTCTTCCGTAATTATTTTATGGACAGGTCGAAGGGATATATTATTAACCTTACTTTATTTATCCTGAAAACGGGCTTGGTTACATTGATCCCGTTCTATCTCGTGTTTTCTCAGCCGGACCTTGGAACTGCGATGGTATTTCCCGGGATCTGGCTGGTGCTTATGATATTTTTAGGAACCGGTCAACGGTTGATCGGCGGACTACTCCTCTTTTTGTTGAGTTCTGCCGGAGGAATGTTCCTGCGCATTGCTATGGAAGGATCCATCTCGGGGATATGGGGTAATATATTTCTGGGAAGCGGACTATGGACTGTTCTCCTTTTTGTATTCGCTTCAATTCTCTTGACAATGTTCCTCTTTCTTCTGATGAGATTTTTAACCGGCTCGACCTTGAGCGTTCTTACGGTCTGGATAATGTTTATATTGTTCTTCTCAGGGATATATATTTCCGGAGCGGTAGTATCGGTAATAAAGCCGTATCAGAAAAACCGCATACGCACATTTATTGATCCTTACAGTGATATCCGCGGAAGCGGCTGGAATGTTATCCAATCCAAGATATCTATCGGTTCAGGCGGATTCTCCGGAAAAGGGCTGACCAAAGGAACTCAGAACAGATTGAATTTTCTTCCCGAAAGACATACGGATTTTATCTTTTCTCTGATCTCGGAGGAATGGGGATTCCGTGGATCTTTCTTTGTTCTGCTCCTTCAAGGGCTCATATTGTTCTTTATCAGTATGACCGCTTTGAGGGCAACAGATGTTTATGGCTTTTACCTTTCGTTAAGCATTTTACTTGTTCTATTATTTCATACTTTTATGAATGTGGGAATGAATATGGGCATCCTGCCGGTAACAGGAATTCCCTTGCCATTTGTTTCTTATGGAGGTTCGTTCTTTATAAGCGGAAGTATTCTGATAGGCATTAATTTAAATGTACATTCCCAGGGAGCGACCATAAAAAGTGTTGGGGCATATTGGAAATGAAAGAGAGAACACAGGAAAGGCGAGAGCGGATGATCAAGGTCTTGGAGAATCGAAAGGCGGATATACGCGTGCTGCTTTGTAATCTTAGAAATGAACACAATATCTCCGCAATATTGAGAAGCTGTGATTTTATGGGTATTCAATATATAGACATTATCACTGAAAAATTTTTGAGCGATGATTTTCCCTTCAATAAGCAGATCACAAAGGGCGTAGAGAAGTGGATGGATATTTCATTCTATGAACAGACAGAAGAATACTTGAGCTGGGTGGAAGAGAACGGCTATAAACTCTATCTGACTATGTTGTCCGAGGACGCTCATTCCTTCAGAACGACCGTGGTTGACGGTAAATTAATATTCGGCTTCGGCAGCGAAGGCCTGGGATTTAAGGAAAAAGACATTATCGCTGCCGCTTCGGGAAATGTGATCATAGATCCTATGGGATTCTCACAATCGCTAAATGTTTCAGTGTCAGTGGGGATGATGCTCACTGAGATATGCTCCCGGCGAAAGGCGTGTCCATTGAGCGCGAGCGTGAAAGAATCGCTGTTGAAAAAGTGGATGGAGTTATAAGAATGGGAAAAGCAGTGAAATTTACTAAGTATTCAGGTGCGGGCAATGATTTCATAATGATAAACAATTATACCAAACAGTATAAAGAGAATTGGGGCGGGTTGGCCAAAGCCCTTTGTCCGCGCGCGCTATCTGCGGGTGCGGACGGGCTGATCGTTATTCAGCCGTCGCCCGATGCGGATTTTGAAATGCTTTACTTCAATGCGGACGGCAGCGCTGCGGATATGTGCGGTAATGGCGGGAGATGTGTGTCGATGTTTGCCTACCGTGAAGGCATTGCGGAAAAAGATATGTCTTTTGTCACGGCTTCCGGAAAATACTATTCAGTTATTCAGGGAGACCAGGTGCGATTGAAACTTGTCAATGCGGAGGCATCGGAAAGGTATACGATAATGTATAAAGATATAAATGTTTCGGGAGAGTATATAAACACAGGAGTACCTCATTATGTTATCAAGGGATTGCCCAAAGGGGAGATCATAAGTGCCGGGAATTTCTTTCGGCATCATGAGACATTCGCACCGCAGGGAACAAATGTTGACTGGTATGAAGCAACGGGAAAAAATTCCATTAAGATCAGAACATATGAGAGAGGAGTGGAAAATGAAACCCTCGCCTGCGGTACAGGGGCGGTAGCGTGTGCTCTTATCGCTATACAAAATGAGGATGTGAGATCTCCGGTCCATGCTACAACAAAAAGCGGAATTGTTTTGACAATAGAGATCGATATTTCAAATGGTATTGTGAACGAAATTTATCTTATCGGTGATGCCCGCGAAATATATTCTGCAGAAATCGGAAGAGATGTGTGATCTGGAAAAGAGTGTTCAAAAGTTGAAAAGTTCAAGGTTACAGGTTGAGAAAAAGATAGCAGGGTTGTAGGATGATGAGGTGCTAGGTTTGTAGGTTATACTTCGCAGTGTTCCAGGGACAAGTGCACCAGTAGGTAATGAAAAAGGAATAGCTGTAGAATATTTGTAGGGACAGGGCTTGACCTGTCCTCCGTCATTATCGGGCTCGACCCGATAATCCATCGTTATTTACTTCTCCACGTCGTACTTCACACCTCACACTTCGTTCGTGCCGAACGACCGTCTGTCCCGATGTAAAAGTTCCAAGCAAAGAGTTGAAAGGAAGCGAAGCAATACGAGTGCTCTGATTCATAAATACATGAACAATGGCTGAAACTATTTTGTGTCGTATTCAAGGCATGAGGAGCGCTGCATACCCGCAGCGGTATGTAAGGGACGAGGAACGCAGAAGACGGAAAAAGAACTTCAGCCCGAAGGGAATGTCATCTTTGTTCAATTTCTTCCTCTCTCTTCGCTTACGGACCACAGAGGGTACGCTACGCTCGAAGCTTCGCAGTGCACAAGTGACAAGTGCACAAGGAACAAGTGAGGAAGTGAATAGTGAAAGAATGTATGATGGGATGATATGATAATAGAGAGAGTGAATAGCTATTGTTGTGGTGAACCCGTGTGTTTGTCATTCTCCTCTCTATTTCATCCCGTCTTTTCCACACTTCACACTTCGCACTTCACACTTCAGACTGCATTTATCGTTGGAATTGCCTCAAATCAGGGTATTTCATTGACATAGTATTTATGAAACAGTACACTAAAACATCGGAGGATTTATGTTAAGATTCGTATTGTTAGGCTGCGGGCGCATTGGAAAACGGCACGCCGCCCTTTTAAAACAGATAGATGGGGCTGAACTTTCGGCTGTATGTGATATAATTGCGTCAAGGGCAGAAGAATTCGGTAAGAAGTACGGGATCCCGTATTATACGAGTATGGAAAAAATGGTAGAAGGTGAGAAGATAGATGTGGTGAGTATCTGCACTCCTTCAGGCCTGCATGCCGAACATTGCATGTATTTCGCGCCGCATACAGGGAATATTATCGTTGAGAAACCCATGGCGCTTAGACTTGATGACGCCAAGGCGATGATAGAGACCTGTGATGATAATCATACTCGATTATTCGTTGTCAAGCAGAACAGATTCAATCTCCCCGTCCTTAAGTTAAGGGAGGCAATAGAAGAAGGCCGCTTTGGTAAGATATATATGGCAACGGTAAGGGTTCATTGGCAGCGTCCTCAGAAATATTACGACATGGATGAATGGCACGGGACATGGGCTATGGATGGAGGAGTTCTTACCAATCAGGCATCGCATCATATTGATATGCTTCAATGGGTACTAGGCCCGATATCCGATATTTCCGCGATGACCGATACCTTACTGCATCAGATAGAAGTAGAGGACACCGGAGTAGCCCTTCTCAGGGCGGAATCCGGGGCCTTTGGCGTTATTGAAGCTACAACGAACACATCCCCACAGGACCTGGAAGGCTCTATCAATGTCTATGGTTCAAAGGGAACCGTCGAGATAGGCGGATTCGCCATGAATAAGATCGTTACATGGAAATTTGAAGAGCCCCAGCCGGAAGATAAGACGATCATCGAAAAATTTTCCGTTAACCCTCCTGATGTGTACGGTTTTGGGCATCGTGCGTATCTGGAGCATGTTCTCGAAGCTATTCAAGACGAAAGAGCGGCTCTGATCGATGGAGCGGAGGGAATAAAGTCCTTGAAGATAATCCACGCGATATATGAATCGGCGGAGACCGGCAGAGTTATCAGTTTGGGCTCTGATGTAAGCCATAGTAAATTAGGGAGAAAAAAATGAAAGTACCGCTTTTGGATCTTAAGAGACAGTATAAATATCTGAAGAACGACATACTTCCCGGCTTGAATGAGTTGATGGAAGCGCAGACATTTATTCTCGGAGAGCCCCTCGGCCGTTTTGAGAGGGCAATCGGAGATTATTTTGAAACTGAGTACGCCTTGGGCGTCGCTTCGGGCACGGATGCTCTGATACTGGCTTTGGACCAGGCGGGAGTGAAGCCGGGCGATGAGGTCATAACGACCCCGTTTACCTTTTTTGCCACCGCGGGTGCTATCACGAGATTGGGCGCGATTCCTGTATTCGTTGACATTAATCCCTCAACATATAATATGGATGTGAATCTCATCGCGGAGAAGATCACCTCCAAGACCAAGGCAATTCTGCCGGTACATCTCTTCGGCCAATCCGCCGATATGGATTTCATTATGAAAGTCGCTCTTGAGCATAATCTCAAGGTGATCGAGGATGCCTGTCAGGCCATTGGCGCCACTTATAAAGGGAATAAATCCGGCACGATCGGTGATTTCGGCGCTTTTTCGTTCTTTCCCTCCAAAAATCTGGGCGGCTTCGGTGACGGCGGGATGATCACGGTCAAGGATTATGATGATTATAAGCGTCTTAAGGCGATGAGAATGCACGGCGAGACGAAAAAATACTCACATGATTTTGTCGGGTATAATTCACGGCTGGATTCCCTGCAGGCCTTTGTACTTGAGAAGAAATTAAAATACCTGAACAATTGGCATGAAATGAGACGAGATCATGCTCAAAAATATAATGCTGCTTTCAAGGAAAGGGGATTGGATGAGTTCCTTACAGCTCCATACGAATCTTCGGTGAATTATCATATATACAATCAATACACGATACGGACAAAACAAAGGGATGATCTCAAGGCCTTTTTGGATGAGCAAGGTATTGGAAATGCGATCTATTACCCTATACCGCTGCACCTT
>JAIVYW010000121.1:0-5636 GCA_048635215.1 Candidatus Atribacteria bacterium | reverse complement strand
CTTCCCCACCTATCAACTTATCACCCTATCAACCTACAACCCATTTGGTGCGCTTGCGCCATTCTTTGCATTTTCGCGCCAAATATATTAAAATAATCCGTGAATACAAAATCAAACAACAGGATACCTGGATTCAAATTGGAAAAGCTTAGCAGCGCCGGCAGCGGCCACGGAAATAATCAATTTGTTTTTCTTAATACCGGAGATGGTAGCTGATGTGCGGCATAACAGGGTTCTTTACCAGGAATTACAAAGAGGATCAAAGCGCAAATTTGAAGCAGATGACACGGGCGATCGCGCATAGAGGGCCGGATGCCGTGGGTAGCTTCACGAACAAGGACACTGGGATCTATCTCGGGCACAGGTGGCTTTCGATCCTTGACCTCTCTATAAATGGCGCACAGCCCATGTCATCCGAAAGTGAAAGATACACCATTTCTTTCAACGGAGAGATCTACAATTATATCGATTTGCGAGAGGAATTGATACGGGAATATTCTTTGACTTTCAAGTCAGATTCAGATACTGAAGTTCTGATCAACGGCATCGAAAAATGGGGAATTGAAAGGACCCTGAAAAGACTGAACGGTATGTTCGCATTTGCCCTCTGGGACGCTTGTGCTCTTGTGCACTGGTGCTCTACTAAGCTTAGCGTGTAATCCGATAATCAAGATTCCGGTTTATTGGTTTCTAACTTGTCAAGAATTGTCTGCCAGATCTCGGTGAGATTGAATTCTTTAACCCACTGTTCAATATATTTGCGGTCAATTAGATCGTCCGAGATCTTCAGCATAGCCGCAATATCCCTAAGGTGTTTATCAGAACCGCCTTTTTTGTAATAGCGCATTTTCATAATTATTACATCCTCAGGAGAAGAAAAATTGCCCTTTACATCTTCTATCGGAGAAATCCTGTTTATTCTTTTAAATCTACTTTCATCGAATGGAGTCTTTTTACTGATATTAACATCTATTTTTAATCCGGATGTGGGGTGGATAATATAAAATAGATACCTCCGTTCTATTGCATCACGGATGGCATCTTCACTTAGATAAAATTCGTTAGGGGGAAACAACTTCATAAGTTCTGGTATGTGCTGTTCATCTATTTCCGCAACGATATCAATATCATTAGTAAAACGCGGCTCACCATAGAACATAGAAGCAATTGAACCGGTCACAAGATAGCGAACACCAAGCTCTTCAAAAGCATTAATCAGATATTCGAGCAGATCAGATTGCTCCATGTGACAATCTCCTGACAACCTCTTTGACAACCCTTTCTTCATCCCATTCTTTATGCAAACCACGCAAGTAGTTCGTCAATTGTTTCTTAGCCGAAACCCACATCCCGAATGAAATCGCAAGACGCTGCTGAGGTGTTTTTGCTTTTAACAATATAACCATCTGCTTATCTAAGATCTCAATACAAGGTGGGCGGTCTTTTTTTCCTTTTTCCTCTTTACCGATATTCAAATTATTGCGTTTCCTCACCATATCTTTCTTTCATTTCACTTAGCAAAATACTATTTCTTTCGTGCTTATGTATAGCATATTCTTCTTTGTTTTTCAAATTAGAACAAGTGCAAAAGAAAGTGTAAAGTGAACAATTAGAGAAGAGGCTAGAGGTTGGAGGTTGGTGCAGAGGGGAATGAATACAGTGAATAGTGAGGGAAAATACAAGGAGCAAATACCAGATGGATTATCGGGTCCCCGAAGTAATTCGGATTTTCAAGGTCACGCGCCTGGGAATGATCCAGCACCTTAGTAAAAGTACGGGGTAAATCACCTTCTGAAGTATTTTCATCACTTCTTTCTCGTATTTCCTGTCCCCTTCGCCAGATATTTTGTCAACCAAAATGGGGACGGAGGTATATTTTGTTGCATTTTGAGTTTATTTTTAGTATGAATAGTACAGTTGACAATGGTATGTTCGTATATACGAACATACGGGAATAGGTATATAGTACAGAAGAGATGGAGCCTTCACACAAGGTTCAGGATGACATTAAAAAGATGCGTGGAGAATGGTTGCGTATGATTATATGACAATAGTGGCGAACACATAGGTTCGCCCCTACAATTATTCGGATTTTTCTCAACCTTGAACTTTTGAACATTTCAACTTTTGAACATTCTTCCCACATTACATGTGCGAAGGAATTACAATCTGCGCAGAGCCTCTTTGAGCAGATTGAAATCCTTCAGAAAGACGCCGCCGTCGCCCAGAGATACATCTGGTTTAATTGATCTGCCGTGAAAATCCGAACCACCGAACATTAGAAGATCATGCTTTGAGCATATCTCTTCTAAATACTTTATTTGCGGTTCAGTATGGCCTGAGTAATGCACCTCTATACCATCAATACCGAGTTCGACGCATTCATTGATCAATTCTTTTATCCTGGTGGGATCGCCGTCAATAAGGTATGGATGCGCAAGGCCGATGATTATATTAAATTCATTTTTTGCCAAGTCTATGATCCGGGCAAACGGGTATCTTTTCTTTCTCACATAAAGCGGCCGGTTTTTGCCAAGATACCGCACAAAGGCATCGGGAACCGTTTCTGCATGGCCTTTGTCCACAAGGTATTTAGCAATATGCGGCCTGCCAACAGGAGAATCCTTCGCATAATCCTTTACAAGCACATCCCAATCGAGCACGATGCCGAGGTCCAGAGCCCTTTTCAATGTTTCCTCAGCGGCAGCGGTACGGGCAGCTCTCTGCTCTTTTAGAAAACCCATAAGGGAAGAATTATTCCAATCTTTCATATACGCGACAAGGTGCATATTGGCTATATCCGTGGCAAATTCGATACCGGGAATGATGTCCAAAGGAGAATTATTAACGAATTCCATCTGCTCTCTGCTGCCTACAGCATCATGATCAGTGATCGCAATCCCCTTCAAACCGCAGTCAATTGCATGTTCAGTGAGCACTTCAAGCGAAAGTTCGCCATCCGAATTGGTCGTATGTATATGAAGATCATATTCAAAGATAGTGTTCTGATTCATAAGCGCGATGACAATCGTTCGCGTGGCGAACGATGTGTGAAGTGTGAAGTGTGAAGTGATAAAAACAGTACGAGGTACGAGGTGCGATGTACGAAGTGGAAAAAGAAATATACCCGTAGCCGGAAAAGCAATATTTCGTTTAACATTTTAATTCTCCTGTTCCAATCATATCCTTGAAGTACGAAGTACGACGTGCGATGTACGAAGTGAAAACGAAAACAATATCCACATCAGAAACCGGAAAGTCATTATTTCGTTTGTTTCATTAAAACCATCTGCAAAAAGTATAGAACGCCGGAACGAAGTAAGATATGGGACATGTCGTACGCCGTAGGCGTTCGTCTGTCCCGATGTAAAAGTTCCAAGCGGAGAGTTGAAAATTGCGAAGCAATTGTACACTCTTCGCACCTTGAATACGGAGCAAAATACCATTCATAAATACGTTTTCAGAAAGATGAGGTATAAATTCCGACTCCCATATTCCTGTAATATTGTTCACCCCGCTTCATCGCTATTCGAAATGTTTTACCCCATGATAGCGGGATCCTCTGTGTAACGATAACGATATCACCCTTTTTTACTGAGAAATACGCATCAGTAAAGAGCATATCCTGGCAAACAAATAGGTGATACTTGCGCTCATCCATGTAGAACTGCCTTGCCATTTTTTCCTTTGGAGAATCCTCCACAAATATTATGGGGTGATGTTTATTGGTATAAATAACGGATCCTTCGGTCATAAGAGCGGCATGAGATTCCTTGCCTACATTATAGCCATATGCCAAAAATTTGTTATTGTCCCAGAAACTATTCAGGTTCTTTATCATGAATTGCTCTAACGGTCTCATATCCCTTGGGAAAAAATACTCATTCAGGATAATTCCATCATGCTTTTTCATAGAATTCAGCAGAGGCAATATCTCGCCGTTCCGGATTTCCGGCGACGAGGTTTTCAAGAACGGATACCCATAATTGATCATCTTCTGCGGGATAAAGAGAAAAAATGAGATCAATATCAGCATGGGTACATATCCCCTTTTGAATGAAGTGAAGGAAAGAAATACAGAAAGTATCATAGAAGCCCACATCGGATTAAGCGGAACTCCTCTCGGAAAGAGGTCGACCATCGGAAAAGTAATATTGAAAGCTGGAAAATAGCCTGTGAACTCAAGGATGTACTGTACCACCGGGATGCCTATGATAAAGATAATAAGATAGATCCAACGGCCCCGCATTAAGAGGAGAAAAGGTATCAGATACAAGATAAGAGCGGCGAAAAAGGGAATGAAATAGTAAATGCCGAGAACCAGAATTCCTTGAAATGTTATCCCCAGAATGGTAAAGAAGATGAAAAGCACCATATGAAGCTGTCGCAGCCGCCTCACAAAATAAAGAGCTATCGTGAAAAATAAGAGATACAGGATTCCGTCAAAATGAAATAAAAATCCAGCGGCAGCCCCTGAAAGAGCTGCCGCGATAAATGTCAGTAAATTATTAAAGCGCGGGTCAACGCTTACCGTCATTGATCAGGCCTTCAAGATTCATGATCGTGGTCTGATCGGCAACTATTACCTTAATATTGCCTGATAATTTGTTCACATAAAGCCAGTTTGAATATCCGGGGTTTGCCTTGATAGCCTTTCCGATAGCGCGGATCTTTGCGACCTCGCCTCCGGCTTCAATCTCTTTTCTTTTCGCTTCCAGTTCCTCCTTTTCATTGATATACACCATCTTTTGAGCCTGCTGTTCCGCTATCTGCTTTTCTTCGATCGCTTTTTCGAATAGTTTCGGAAATGCGATATCTCTTAAAAGAAGCTTCTCAACGATAAACCCGCGCTGAGCAAGCTCTTGCTTCAGATCTTCAAAAAGAAAATTCTGGACCTCGGCTCTCTTTTCAGAGTAAAGTTCCATAACCTTGTATTGAGCAACGGTATTGCGGATAAGAGAACGGATAGCGGGACGGATTATCTTGCTCTCATAATTCTTTCCGATCGTTGTATGCATTTCCGCCAATGTTTCAGGATTGATACGATACCAGACAGAAAGATCAACTCCGACCTGCAGTCCCTCTTTGGTAGGCGACCATACGGAATCATCACCATGCATCCTTCCCTCGCCTTTCGCAATGGACATAGTGTAATCCTGTATTCGCACATCATATTTGTCCAGTTTGTAAATGAACGGAAATATTATGTGAAAGCCCTGCTCCATCGTGGAAATACTTCCCTTGACAGAGAAGCGGTTGAACTTCACGACCTGTGTGCCCGGGTGAACGATCACAATACCCTGTGAGACAAGAATAAGCAAAATGACCAGGATAAATGCGATCAGGCCCCATCCTGATTTAAATTTCTGAGAGAGCCGTCTGCCCTCTTTGTCGAACCAGACTTTCTTCGGTAAGGCAAGATTTAATGCAATGATAATGATGACAACAAAAATGATAAAGATGATCAAACCCATCTTATTCCTCCTTTTTCATCAGCTCAAAAAGCAATGAATTTTCTTTTTTATATCCGTTCACACCAAGATATACCGCCGTATACCCCTCTCGGGAATATGCATCTATCTCGGTGTAGATCTTTGTGTTCTTCAAATAGTATATCGCTGGCTGCTTTCCTATCC
>JAIVYW010000120.1:0-5740 GCA_048635215.1 Candidatus Atribacteria bacterium | reverse complement strand
ATCCGGACCGCTCGCCTTGGAATAATTTCCGGCGATCTTATCGATCTCATCGACAAAGACCATGCCGTCGTTTTGTACCCTTTCCTTCGCTTCGCTTATAACATCCTCGGTGCTTATCATCTTTGCCTGCTCTTCCTCATAGAAGATATCAAAGGCTTCCTTCACTTTGATGCGTCTTTTCTTCTTTTTTCCCTTTGGAAGAAGCCCTTTAAATATATCGGAGAAGGACATATCTATCTCCTCCGCGCCCTGATTTGAGAAGTATTCGAGTTTCGGCATGGGACGAAGCTCCTGGACCTCTATCTCTATATCTTTCTCATCGAATTCGCCCTTTTCGAACTTGGCTTCAATAAAAGCCCTGGTGCGGCCCTGATCATCCTTTTCTTCAGTGTCTTTGTTATCTTCTTTCTTAGGCTGGCCGGCAAGAAGGTCAAGGATACGCTTTCTGGCGCGGGTTGCAGCCCGTTTTTCAACCTTAAGCGCTTTTTCACTCTTTACCAGATTTATAGCTATCTCAACAAGGTCTCTGATCATCGACTCGACATCTCTGCCCATATAGCCGACCTCTGTGAACTTAGTGGCCTCTATCTTAAGAAAAGGCGCGGTTGAAATGCTGGAAAGTCTTCTGGCGATCTCGGTTTTACCGACACCGGTAGGGCCCATGAGAATGATATTCTTCGGGAAGATATCCTTCTGCATATCCTTATCCAATTGTTTCCGCCTCCAGCGGCTTCTCAAGGCAAGCGATACGACCTTCTTCGCCTCATTCTGCCCCACAATATATTTATCCAATTCTTTTACGATCTTTTTTGGATGAAGATCTTCTATCATTTTTTACTCCTTAATCAAATATGCTGACCTGATTCCGCCCCTTTTCCTTGGAGGCATACAGGGCCTTATCGGCTTTCTCGATCAATGTAGACCTGTCAAGGCCCATCGACGGGTAATGTGAGAGCCCTCCGCTTATTGTAATGCGTATGACCTCACTCCCTATATCCAATCTGATACTTTCAATATTCTTGCGTATCCTTTCCGCCACAGACATCCCGGTCTCTATATCGGAATCCCTTATCAATACGATGAACTCCTCTCCGCCGTAACGGGCAACCACATCATTATCCTTAATGGATTTTTCCATTGAGCGGGCGACCTTTTTCAAAACGAGATCCCCTGTTTTGTGGCCATATGTGTCATTGAACAGTTTGAAATGGTCTATGTCCAGCATCACCACACAAAGATCCCTGCGGGGGCTCTTGGAATGGTCTAATGTTTCCTGAAAGAGTTCCTGGAACTTCTTATGATTGTAGATCTCGGTCAAACCGTCATAATTAGCGAGATTGCTGAATCTCTCCAAAAGAGCCATATTCTCGATAATATGCTGCAGATTATCGGACAGGATGGATATCATCTTCTTTTCATTGGAAGTCAGATGCTTACTTTTCAGCTCCAGCAATATCACATATGGATTTGATACGGATGTCTGAATCGGTATGGCTATGAAGATACCTGAATTGAACATGCTCTCTACCGATCCGGAAATATTCAATTTGATCCTTCTTTTGTCGCCGATGTTTACAATGCGCAACTCCGGCTTCTTCATCAAAGGGAGCAGATAGCTGCCTTGGGGAACAGCGAACCACTTGTCCGTAATACATTCCTTGGAAGTAGAGCTGATCACACGATAGCTGTCCTCAGCCACCTCGAGAAAGGAGTATATGTTCACTGAGAACATCTTCTTGAATGAATTAAGGAAATTGTCGGAGATATCGTTCAGGCTGCGGCTCTGATTCATCTTGCTCAGAGCATTGTAAAAGAAGAGGAACTCATTCTTTTCTTTTAAGAGCTTGCGGTAAATGCGGCGGCTTTGGAAGTATTCCGCCATATCATCCAGATATCTCTCATAAAAAGGAAGATACTGCTGGAATCTTTCGCTGTGAGATGTCGCGAAACCCATGATCCCTTCAACACGGTCACCATTCAGAAAGGGCTTTATTATCATTCCATTGATGATAACATCCTTCAGAAAGAGGCCGTATTTGCGTATATTTTCCTCCGGGCGGTCCACCCTGGAGATCTTAGCGGAAAGTATCAATTCCTTCAGAAAAGGCACGCTTTCCCAGGGGATGTCGCTCTTCATAAGAGATTTGTGATTGGAATACCCGATGACCAGGCGATTTTTCTTCAGAAGGTAATGGAAGAAGAGTATCTCCTCGTCCATAGTTGAAACCAGGTCCATCTTGGATTTGACATTCATTTCGATCTTCTTCAGAAAGGTCTCTTCATAGTCCCCTGAAACCTCACTCCCGTCATCTCCCGGCTTGCCGTAGGTCTTTTCACTTTGGTCATAAGAAAATATCCGGATAAATCCGATCGTCGCTACGGTACCGACGATAATAACCCCGTAAGCGGGAAACGATATTACCGATCCGAGGAAAAGTGCGGAGTATCCCAATTGGAAGATCAAGAGCGCGAGTGAATATAATCCTGCCCGGAAGACCGCTATTAGTAATGTAAAGGTCAGCAGAAAGTAGAATTCCGGGAGTGTGGCCTGCCACAATGAAGTAAAGATAACAAAGAGAATGCCAAGGTAAAGAAATAGAAAGATGTCATTTTTCTTCTTGCCCCTTTTTTCAAAGAAAAAGAGGTATGTAAATGCCAAGACAAGGAATATTATTATCTTTATGAGGAACATGCGTAATTTTATCACAATAGAAGGGAAAAGGCAAGATAAGCAATGAACAATTGACAATGGACAATGGACAATTAGAGAGACGAATAAAAAAATGTTGTAGGAGAACGGACTACCATGCCACCCTTAAAGACAGTTAGCAAGCGAAGATGGCAATCTTCGCAGTGCACCAGAGAGTACGAAGTGGCGGTAGGGGCAGACCTGTGTGTCTGCCCTATGTCATTCCAGCGAAAGCGGAAATCCATCCCCTTGATGTACGAGGTACGAGTTGAAAACGAAGACAATATCCACACCCGTAACCGGAAAATCGTTATATCGTTTAACCCATTAATTCTTCTGTTACAATCATATCACGCCGCACCCCAACATAGTGTACTGTTCCATAAATACCATAACAATGGCTGATGCTATTTTGATTTGCATTCAAGACGCGAGGAGCGCAGCATACCCACAGCGGTATGTAAGCAACGAGCAACGCAGAAGACAGAAAAAGAGCGTCAGCCCGAAGGGAATGTAATCTTTGGTCAATTTCTTCCTCTCTCTTCGCTTACGGACCACAAAGGGTACGCCGCACTCATCGTTTGTTGGAATTGATTCAAATCTAAACATTCCATTGACATAGTATTTATGGAACAGTACACTGGATATGGGACAAGCTTCGCAGTGCACAAGTGGACCCAGGGACCCAGTGGAACAATCAGTCTGTTACTCAGACTGCATCATCTCCAATAATACGAAAGTCCGAAACCGAAAGATTCAGTAAGGTCCGCAGGATCCGAATGATCAACATAGGCAAGATTTGCTGAAAATTTATCTGATAATTCATATGTAATTCCGGCAGTGAAGCAAGCAGACTCATTGTTCACCATGATCTCCGAAAATACAGTCAATTTTATTACTCTCAATTCTGCGACAATATTGATTATATCATGTTTAAGGAGATTAAAGGGCTGGAAATAAATCATTTTCAAGTGAAGCAGCAAAGAGGCCCTCATGGTAAAATCAGGTCCAATTTTCAGTATTATTCCCAGATCACCATCATAATAATCTTCCTGATGTCCAGAGTAGTTGTGCAAGAATCCGCCTATCTTAGCGTACATACCGAAGAAGGATGAGATCTGCCAAGCGTATTGGCCTCCATAAAAAATATTTATCGCATTCTTCTCCCAGACATGTACCGGCCCCAGCTCCTCCGTTTCTTTCACTCCAATATATTCCCATTCATCCTCATTATAATCAAAATGATGCGGATTGCTATCTACATAGCTCACCTCTCCAATGCTCCATACCGACATCTGTGAAATGGAACAATAGAATTTTAAATGATTTATTCTCATTTTGGAGTAATGCCATTTCTGGTGGAAGTAATAGGTCAGCATCGCATTATTCTGGTAAGGCCCCATATGGGGGACGAAATAGTCAATGGGCATTGAAGGAAAATCGCGGTGTATATTGAAAGCGGAGAAGACCTCATAATATTTTTCATATATTGGCTTTGACTTTTCTCGCAGCGTATCCTTGATGATATAATTAACCTGATATATCTTCTTTTTTCGATCATTGTAAATATCAACTCGCCATGGAGCTGCTGAATTACTTATTCTGCAGATCCCCATATAGTACTTCTTCCCGAGAAGGATGTGTTTCTTCTGTGAATGTACCCACCGATTATTTTTATACCATATGAATTTCAGGGACTTCAGATCCTCGGCATTGCCACTCTCTACGAACAAATCTAATTGACACGCATCCTTACAAAAGATATTCCCCGGAGAGACTGGCTGACCACCCTCAATATTTTGCGAGATTAGCACCGTCTTTGTCACCGGTTGATCTGTCTCGACACTCCCCTGCTCCTCAGCATAGATCAGATTCCCTTGTGTTAGAATCAAGATAAATATGAAAATGAAAACTCTAATTTTTCCCATTTGTCTCCAGAAAAGAATACCATTTTACCGGATATATTTCAAAATATTAGCTCTTTTCCAGCTCCTTTTGTGAATTTCTCTTATTGCCCTCTCCATTCTTCATCCTTCATTTCCCAATTATTCATTGTATTCTGTCATCCTGAGCTTTTCCACGAAGGATCCAGTTTTTCTTGCTCCTGTTTCGTCATTCCCGTTATCGGGCTTGTGACCTTGGGAACCCCGATTACATCGGGGACCGGGGAATCCATCCTTACCTCCCTTTTTATTCAATTCCTCCATTCTTCTTTAGAAACTCAATGACTTTTTCAAATTTTTTTACTCTATCTGGATATTTATCTTTATCAACCCCATTTTTTCCCTGTATGGCCAAACCCAAAGGAGTTTTATTCATTTTATCCCTAATATTTATTTGCGCTCCGTTTTCTATTAGGAACTTGCAGGTAACCAGATTTCCAGCACGAGCACGTATATGCAAGAGATTCCATCCGTATTTACCTTCAGATTGCCGATTAATATCCGAGCCGTGATTTAAAAGTAATTCCATGCTTTCTATATCGTGTGAGGCTCTTAATATCGGCGTCTGCCCATGCCGATCCAAGACATTAACTCTTGCGCCTTTTTCCAACAATAATTTCACGATCTCCGGGCCTGCAAGACGGCCGGCATCATGAAGGACGGTGCTTTTATCATAAGTGAGCTCATTGACATCTTCTTCATTTATCATTCTTTTTACACCTTCAATATCATTTCGCCTTACCGTGAGATGCAGGGCGTCTATTTCCTTTGAAGTATTGTTCAAGGTATCGATCAGGAACACAGATTCTCTTATATGAAAGGTTATGTATAACTTATAAGTACCCGGCCTGTCCGCCTCCTTCATTGACAACCA
This sequence comes from Candidatus Atribacteria bacterium, assembly GCA_048635215.1. Taxonomy (GTDB): domain Bacteria; phylum AUK180; class AUK180; order AUK180; family AUK180; genus JAGLWT01. Next base: position 234 of record JAIVYW010000120.1, on the reverse strand, counting down.
TGCAGAAGCTTCGTTTTAAATCAGTCGAGCATGTTGTAAGAGACGTGAGGACTAATGTAGAAGCGGGGCAGCGTTCAATATGTTTGCATTCCGAGGATATTCTGCGATACGGCGCCAAAAAGATAGCACCGGATGATGCGCGTGTTCTCAATCTAATCAAGAGTGTTGCATCTGTTGAAGGAATAGAGAGTGTTGGAGCGAGTCACATAGCTCTTGCCACGGTTTATCATAATC
>JAIVYW010000119.1:0-5746 GCA_048635215.1 Candidatus Atribacteria bacterium | reverse complement strand
CTCTTTGCTTGGAACTTTTGCACCGGGACAGACGAACGCCTGCGGCGTACGACATGTCCCATATCTTCTTTCGCTCCGGCATGCTATGTTTTTTACAGGCGATTCTAATGACAAGAACGAAATACCTGTTTTTCGGCTACGGATGTGGATCTTATTTGCATTTAGAACCTTGAACTTTTGAACCTTTGAACTTTTGAACGATCTTCTTACTGGTACACTTTTAGTGTACTGTTCCATAAATACCATGACAATGGAATTTTTATATTTGAGTCAATTCCAACGAACAATGAGCGTGGCGTACCCTTTGTGGTCCGTAAGCGAAGAGAGAGGAATAAATTGACCAAAGATGATATTCCCTTCGGGCTGAAGCTCTTTTTCTGTCTTCTTCGTTGCTCGTTACTTCCATACCGCTGCGGGTATGCGGCGCTCCTCGCTCCTGGAATACAAAACAAAATAGCGTCAGCCATTGTTGTGGTATTTATGTAACAGTGCACTTAGGAACAAAGATACCGACGGCTTCGGAGTGGTATGTATAGGGGAACATATTGAAGATATTGATCGATTCCAGTTTATAATTTTTAAATTGTTTGACTGATCTTAAGAGGGCGGAGGGATTGCATGAAATGAAATAGATCACTTCCGGCTTTAATGACGCGATCGCGCCGAATATTTCCTTGCCGGGGCTCTTTCTCGGCGGGTCCAGTATCAGTACCGTCGGGGAGATCTTGCGCTTTTTCAAAGTGAGAAGGCCCTCTTCGACCGGTAGATCCAAGTATGACACATTTATATCATCCGCGAAAACACCTCTGGCATCATTAGTGCCGGAATAGGAATTCTCCACGAGGTATATTCTTCTTGCATGCTCCCGCAGGAAGGCCGCGAAAAACCCGAATCCCGAATAGAGATCGACCAGATCCCCGGATAATTCCTTTTGACGGATATTTTCTGAGATGAATTCCGCGATCTCAACGGCGATCTTGGGATTTGCCTGCACAAAAGAAGACGGATAAAAACGAAAATCCTGGCCTCCGGCATTAAGTTCAAGTTTCTTTTCATGCATGGAAATCGTACGGCGCTGCCTATCTGTTATAACCCAGCCCGTCAGGCCCAGCTGCCGTGATATCTTGTTTATTCTTTTTGCTCCGCCGGAAAGGATTGAATCAAAGAAATATTCAATGCCTTCACCGTGTTCGGTGCTCGTTACCTTGATCTCTTTCAATTTATCCGACAATGGGCCTGAGCGGTTAACTATTGAATTCCATCTTCGGATGATACGGTTTATTCCGGGCACGCATACGGGACATTCAGAAATACCCTGAATGGCATTTGATCTTAACATCGAAAACCCCAGATATCCATCTTTGGTAAAATGAAAGCGCGATGTGATACGATAGCCCAACTCCCCTGACATGGAGTGGAAATTTATCTTGTCCTTGTCAATGTTCAATCTTTCGCATTCATTGTATATCGCCTGCTTTTTTACCTGCTCCTGAGATGCTGGTGACAGGTCGCCAAAGGTACATCCGCCGCATTTACCGAAGTGCGGGCAATGGGGACGGGTATCTCTCAGCGCAGAGGGTGTGATGATCTTATCTATTGTTGCATAGAGTAAGTCCTTTTTTTCTTTGCTCACGGTGTAGCTGACCACATCGCCCGGCACCGCCAATTCCACAAGGACTTTCTTCCCCGCGGTTTCGTCCATACCGACCCCGTAGATCCCGTAGGATATATCAGTTATTTCTACTTGTGATTTCGTCAAGGATTATACCTCTTGTGATTAAATTCTGATTGAAGAGTTCGCCCTCTTCCCTGAGAACCTGCTTATAATCTTCCACTTCAACATATTTCAGGTCCATGAGCAGAGTATCATTCTGCAGATAAAATTCATACTTATAGGAAAGATCGCCCTTATTCAGTATCAGAGCTCCTATTCTGCCTTTCTTATCCTTATAGATGGACCCAGTATCGCCTATCAGGTCATATTTATGATAGAGCCGTCCGTCTATCCTTCTATTACCCCTTTTCTTTGATCCCGCCTTAAATGAATAAAGCTCTCTTTCAAGTATAATAATAGGCATTACACAATCCTTTGATGCCTTGAAATATTTCTGGCGGTCGGGGAAGATGAGATAATTCTCTTTCTTGAATGCCCATTGTATCAATTCAGCGGGGCGTTTGACATCCAGATCTATCGAGTAATTGTTCTTCAAATGCAAACGACGGGATTTACCCGCCACTTGTACAAAGAGGACAGAATCGCTCTGAAGCACGCCCTTATCATGTATCTTCATCCGAAGGCATGTTCCGGGATACTTCACCAGCTCTTCAATACAACCGGCTGGGATCTGGACATCAAATCCGTATTGCCCTTGAGGAAAAACGATAATGGCTGCTATGAAAGCAGCCATAATAAGAATTCTTTTCATTACTGCATCTGGTAAAGCATCTTCACTTCGGTATCTTTGTGGTCCATAAGGAATGAGAGTTTTTCGCCTAAATTCTCGAATATTAATTCAAATTTATTCTTTTTCTTTTCTTTCGCCAATTTGACTTCTTCGCCGATCTCATTCTTTATATACTCCAATGCGTCAACAGTATCTCCGATCTGATCCGCGAGTCCGAGCTCCACGGCATTGATCCCTAAAATGATCCTGCCGTCAGCATACTTTGTGATATATTCCGCGAGCTTCTCATCACTATCCAATTCGGGGAATTTCTTGGCAACGGCTTCTTTTCTGCCTTTGATGACGACATTCAGGAAAATAGAATAGGAATCATTGACAAGCTGCTGAATGTACACCTTTTCAAATTGCTTCATGGGGCGGGAGGGATTACCTATATCTTTATACTTGCCGCTTTTGAATGTAAGAACATCCATCTTGAAGAATTTGTAGACATCGGTCATATTGATCATTTGCATGATGACGCCGATAGAACCGGTAAGGGTGCTTTCAGCGGTGATGATATGATCCGCGGCAGCGGCGATATAATAACCGCCCGAGGCGCATAACGATCCCATCACGACATAGATCTTTTTTCCTTTGTCCTTAGCATGCATCACCGCTCGGTAGATCTCTTCGGTAGGCCCGATGGATCCTCCGGGGCTGTTTACATAAAGGAGCAATCCCTTGATCTCTTCATCCTTGGCGAATTTCATTATGCTCTTGACCTTGAGCTTTGAATCCGTAATGACACCTTCGATCTCAACAAAACCGATATTGCCTTTTGAATAAAGCTGACCTGTGAATTTAGAGGTCTGCTTTGACGCGCTGCTTCCCAAGCTCGCGAACGATATGGAAATGACCACGCAGATCAAAAGGAAAAACAACAAAGTTATACCGAGTATGATCGGCCCTGAATCTCTTTTTTCGCTCATAATACCTCCTGTAAAATGATTCTGTCTAATTCTACTTGAAAGAAAGGGGTTTTATTTCAATATCCCTCATTGATATATTCCCGGGCGGTTTCAACATAATGTTTTGCCGAGGATCTTAATTTGTTTATCTCCTCATCAGATAATTCCCTTATGACCTTCGCCGGCATGCCGACGGCAAGAGAATTATCGGGTATCACCTGATTTTCGAGAACCAATGCATTCGCGCCGACAACACAATTTTTGCCTATTTTCGCGCCTGAAAGCACTGTCGCTCCCATGCCGATGAGGGAATTATCTCCTATGACGCATCCGTGAAGTACCACATTATGCCCCACGGTAACATCCGCACCGATGACAAGGGCATCCGGCGGGAAATCCACATGGCATGTGACATTATCCTGAATATTGGAATTCTTTCCCACGGATATACTGTTGATATCCCCTCTTAAAACGGCATTGTACCAGATATTGACATTATCTTCCAAAGTGACCTGTCCGATCAGCCGGGCTCCGGAAGCTATGAAAACATCTTTGCCGATCACGGGCTCCTGCCCGTTCAATTTGAAGAGCTTCAACTCCTATCCTCTTTGAGTTCCTTGATGATCGTATTCGTATTTCTTAATCTGCAGAGAAGGGTCTTGATGATATTTTCGTATAATTTCTTTGATATTTCGGGGTTCTTCTTAGCGAAGATGTCAAAAGAGAATTTCCTGACAATAAAAAATGTCGTATCCTTGGTCGCCTTAACGGTCGCTGAATGAAGTTTTCCGTCCAGAAAACTCATCTCACCAAAGAAGTCATGATTCTTCATCTCAGCCAATACTATCGTCTGCCCCTCTATCTCCAATCCTATGGAAACCTCACCTTCATCAATAATATATAGACTTCTGGTCATCTGACCTTCTTCTAAAATAATTTCGCCCGCATTGCATGATTCTGGGCTGCAGATCGCTAAGAATGATTGCTTTTCCTCTTCATTGAAATCGGTAAAGATATTGAATTCCTTTTCCTCAAACAACATAAATGCCTCCTAAAAACCGTATGAGATCCCAATAAAATTATTGATCCCGGAGAATGCCCTTTCTATCTGCAGGGAATAATCCAGAATGATATCCTTTACTTTATATTGAAATCCTGTTGAAATATTAAAATTATTTGTTCCGATGGAGAGCCTGAATTTCTCATTTACTCTATACCTCGCACCGGCCCGAAAACTCATCTGCAGGGATATATCGAATATAAAAACCCCCGAGAGCTGAAGCGCGTCTGAGATAGCATATGACGAACAGGCAGTAAATACCGGCTTGGTTTCCTCTTCACGGCCGCTATCATAAGTAATGACCTGTACAAGATCATCAGCGCCAATGCCTATGCTGAACTTACCGACGAATACGCTTAGATTGACCTTGATACCGTATCCCGAACTGCTTACCTCGTAGAGGTCCTCAAGAAAATACTTGAAGCCGAAAGAGGCGGTTACAGGGGCACGGCCGAATCGATAGGCGAAACCGCCGGAAAACATGAATCGTGAGATCGAGAAGGTATCCCCTGTTTTGCTGCCGTCCTGCAGGGCTTCTTCGAATCCTCCCACAGAAGAATAACGCAGGGAAATAAAAGGAGATATTCCATTTTCGATCTTGAATGCCCCGGAAAGCTCCAAAAGACTTCTGCCGAATGAGAGCATGCCTCCGGAGAAGGTAATTCCGCTGCCTGGGGTGACGGCAAGTACCGAAGGATTATAGCCCGCATTGCCCCACTCTTTGGAAAGCGCGAACGCACCGCCGCTGCCGGCCTGCGAAGCGCTTATGGGGACATTGGTCCAATCCACCGTATAAGAATATGCAAAGACCGCGAAGGTCAGAAAAATAATAAGTGTGTATATCTTGAGAGCTCTCATCTTATTCTCAGCCCCCTTACCGTTTTCTTTCCGTCCGGGCCGTTTATATGCAAGAAGAATACACCGTTGACCTCATCAACGGAATCCCATGAAAAGATCACATTCGTACCAGCCGTACCCTCTCTCTCATCGGAATACAATTTGTCCATGAATTCGGAGAAGACAGTAAATGAAACCAAACCTGATTTCTCGGGCTTATAGACCACATTGACCAGCCCTGAAAACGGGTTGGGGAAGCAATAAGCGGCCTTCACGCCGGGGTCTGTCTCCAAGACCGCGACATTGAGTGAATTGAAAACATCAAGGCGGCCATGTCCGGTTTCAAGGTCATAACCCGGGTCACCGGAGTCAACAGCAGTCGAGGTCAAAAGTAACTTTACCTGGTCAGGGTTCGTGAAGCCCAATGAAACAAGCAGAGCGGCGGCACCCGCAACATGCGGGCATGCCATCGATGTACCGGAAGACCAAGCATA
>JAIVYW010000118.1:0-5751 GCA_048635215.1 Candidatus Atribacteria bacterium | reverse complement strand
ACAGAGCGTATTATTTATTCTGATCACCACTCCCATTTTCTTTTTCTCAATGAGCTTCTGCAGATAATTGAGCGTACTGGTCTTGCCTGTACCGAAATTCCCGGCAAGTCCGAAATTCTCTCCGGTAATGAGATGATACTCCATGGAGCTCAGGCGTTCCTTTTTATAAACAAGACGCTCAAAGTCCGCTTCCATTGGAGATATTCTGAATATATCAAGAAGCTTTAAAAACTGCTCTTTCTTCACTGTCAAACCACTCCCGCTCTTTTCCAAAGGGCGCTGCTTCTTCTAAAGGCATCTTTTCGTAATTCATCCTGATCCACTTTCGTGAGACGGCCATTTTCCACCGTTATTTCTCCATTGACCATCACATAACGGGCTTCGTGCTTACGCCCTGAGAAAATCAATGCGGCGACAGGATCGGATTGGGCACCGGCATAGGAGATATCATCCAAAGACCATAGATTGAGATCAGCCGCTTTGCCGACTTCCAATGACCCGATATCATCCGCCCAATGAAGCACCTCTGCGCCGCCCATGGTAGCTGTTCGGAAAACATCCATCGTCTTCATCGAAGAGGCACCGAAGCCGACGCGCGAAAGCAGAAGCATTTGTCTCATCTCCCCCAGGAAATCTGAAGCGTCATTGGAGGCAGAGCCGTCAACAGCAAGGGAAACCTTGATACCCAATTCCAGCATCTTGGAGATCCGGGCAATACCTGAACCCAAGCGCATATTGGAAGAGGGACAATGAGCGACTCCCACGCCGTTCAATGCCATATCCTTTAATTCTTCGTCATTCATATGAACACAATGGGCATACCAGGCATTACTTTCCGCCCAACCCATGTCTTTGAGATAATAATAAGGCCTATTGCCGAATTTTTCGATGCAGAATTGTTCCTCATCGGCAGTTTCAGCAACATGTGTATGTATCAGAAGATTATTCTTCTTCGCGTATTCCGCTGTCATCTTCATCAATTTGCCTGTTACCGAAAAGGGTGAGCATGGCGCTAGAGAGATACGAAGCATTGAGTAGCGCTCTACATCGTGAAATTTTGCAACTACCTCTTCTATGTGCTGCATGATCTTTTCTTCAGTTTGAACCACCGAATCAGGAGGCAGGCCTCCATCCTTGACCGAAAGCGACATAGATCCCCTTGTGGGATAGAATCTCACTCCGAGTTCCTGAGCCGCCTTTATTTCTTCTTCTATCCATCCGCCCTCTGCTGCACTATTGTAAAGGTAAAGATGATCCGTCGTCGTGGTTACGCCGGTAAGCATCAACTCAGCAAGAGCAACCTTGGCGGATACATAAATATCCTCTCTGTCCAATTTCTCACAAACCGGGTAGTGGAATTTAAGCCAATCAAAGAGCTCAACATTCTGAGCGGCCGGCAGATTCCTTGTAAATGTCTGATAGAAGTGATGATGTGTGTTCACAAATCCGGGAAGGCAGACCAGGCCGGAAGCATCGATCTCTCTGTCCACATCCTGCGAAGGGATATTCTTCTCAATTTTCTTGATTACATTATCGTTGATCAGGATGTCAATATTGTTGTGTCTCCCTTGTGTAACGGTTTCGAGAACATCGATATTCTTGATGAGAATTTTCATTTTTCCATAAGCTCCAGAATATATTCGGGTTTCATGGGGAAACGCACCGCTCGGACACCGACAGCATTGTAAAGCGCGTTCGCGATCGCCGGAATGGGGCCGTTTATCCCTATCTCGGAAACCGATTTCGCTCCAAATGGACCCGTTGGCTCGAATGTGCTGAATAATTTGATCTCCAGGCCTTGAACATCTTCAATATTGTAGATCTTGTAATCCTGAAAGCTCCCATTCATCATCTTTCCCTTTTTATTGAAGAGATAGCCCTCGGTCAAGGCATAGGAAAGGCCGTTGACAACCGCACCTTCAACCTGCCCTTCGGCGAGTTTGGGGTTGATCGCAGTGCCGCAATCCACACCGCACATATACTTTATTATCTCGATCTTGCCCGTCCATGTGTCAACCTCTATCTCGGTAAAGACACCCATGAAAGGCGGCGGAGATACAGGAGAGATATGCGAGCCGATATAGCCGATCTGGAATTGATTATTGATATAAAGAGCATATTTCGCGATATCGCCGTATGTCTTGGTCTTTCCGTCCTTCTTGCTTGTGGCAATACTGTTCTTGAGCTCAATTTCTTCTTTGGAACATTTCAGCATATCAGCCGCGACCATGCGGATCTGTTTCAGTACTTCTTCACCTGTCACCTTCACCGCGCCGCCTGAAATATAAGTGGTTGAGGATGCATAAGCACCCACATCAAAAGGCGTCATATCGGTATCGGAGGAATAGATAATAATGTTATCTGTCGTTGTCTCCAATGCCTCAGCGGCGATCTGTGACAATACTGTATCCGAACCCGTACCAAGATCCGTGGCGCCGACATTCAGATTGAAGGAACCGTCATCGTTTATCTTTATGGAAGCGGATGCCATATCAACAAGGGGGATTCCCGAACCCTGCATGAATATCGCCATTCCCTTTCCTCTTCTGAACCTTCCCGTCTTCTCCGTATGGGGTTTGGTATCCGACCAATTCAGCCCCTCTTCTCCCCATTCAATGATCTCTGAAAGGGCGGTGGACTTGATAAATTGAGGCACACCCTCTTTTCCTTCGCCAAGTGCCGCGAATATGGGGGAGGTCTCATCTTTTTTGATGTGATTTATCTTTCTTAACTGTACTGGACTCATCTTGAGCTTCTCCGCCAGTATATCCATTGCCTGTTCGAGGCATGCATATCCCTGTGTCGCTCCATAACCTCTATATGCTCCGGCAACCGGAAGATTCGTATAAACCGTACTGCCGTTGAAACGCACATTCTTTGCTCCGTAAAGCGGCAGGCATTTACTGCCGGCATTAAACATGACCGTGAGGGCATGTGAGCCGTATGCTCCTGTATTTGAGATAACATCCATCTCTACAGCATTAAGCATTCCGTCGCCATCGGCTCCGAGCTTGACCTTCACCGCCATCGGATGCCGTGTTCTTGAGATGAATTCCTCTTCTCTGGTCAATTCGACCTTTGCGGGACGGCCGGTAAGCTTTGTTATCATTCCCGCATAATACTCGAGATAGACCTCCTGCTTGGTCCCGAATCCCCCGCCGATCCTCGGCTTGACGACCCGTATGTTCTTTTCCGGCATCTCAAGGACCTTTGCGCATATCCTTCTGACATGGAAAGGAACCTGTGTTGATGTTCTTATGACCAATCTGCCCTTTTCCTCAAGATAAGAGATACAGATATGGGGTTCAATAGGAGTGTGCTGACTGTAATGTGTCTCGATCTCATACTCCACCGTGAATTCCGAGTCAGCCAGGGCTTTTTCAACATCTCCGACCTTCACATCGACATGGCCGGCGAGGTTTTTCTCCCTATCGTATATTCCAAAGGAATCCTCTTCGTCATGGATAACGGGAACACCGGGTTTAGAGGCATCCGCAATGCTGAGCACAGCTTCCAATTCCTTGTATTCCACCTTTATCAGCTTAATCGCCTCTAAAGCGATCTCAGCGGTATCGGCGGCAACAGCGGCGACCGGGTCTCCGACATATCGTACTTTCTTGTCGAACATATATGTATCATAAGGCGATGGCTCGGGATGCCCTTGACCGGCGGTGGTATGGGGTATCCTGGAGGTATTTCCGTGATGAATGACCGCATGCACTCCTGGATAAGCTTCCGCAGCGGAGGTATCTATGCTCAATATTTCCGCATGGGCGTGAGGGCTCTTCATGAATTTCACTATCAGAAGTTCCCTGAAATCCATATCATCAACAAAAAGGGCTTTTCCGGCGGCAAGTGATAATCCGTCAACCTTCAATCTGCTATGATTTACTTCCTTAAACATTATTCACTCCTCATTTTCTCGGCGGAACGAATAACCGCATTTTCTATTTTCACATAACCGGTACATCTGCAGAGATTTCCCGACAACGCTTCTCTGATCTGTGTTAATGTGGGATCTTTCTCTTTATCAAGAAGTACCTTCGTCGCCAATATCATCCCCGGAGTACAGAATCCGCATTGCACAGCGCCTTCTTCTACAAAGGTCCGCTGAATAATATGCGGCTCGTTGACCGTCCCGATCGCCTCTATCGTAGTGATGGTATGTCCATCCGCCTGACCGGCGAAGATGAGGCATGAATTTACCAACTTTCCGTTTATAATGACCGCACAGGAGCCGCAATCACCGGTTGAGCATCCTCGCTTCGCGCCTTTATATCCTTCCCTTCGGAGGAGATCCAATAATTTTTCACCCGGATCGGCATTGAATACCTTTTTCACTCCGTTTATTGTTACCTTGATATCCATCTTACTTCTCCTTCCATTCTCTGTATTGGCTTATTACGATCTTCTCCTTGAATTCGGGTTTTCCCCTGAGATCATCCATGAACTTCACTTCCCTCAGCCGAGGCAAGAGTGTATTCTTGAGAAATTCGTCATCTGCGGAATACATTATCCTGACAGGTTTTACGGTTGCAGACCCTACTGTGATATGATCACCTTCCTCATTATTGATAACAATGAATATTGAGGTGGGGATATCCGATCTAGTACGGGCAAATCTTTTATAAAAGGGTTTGGCATCCTTGTATTTTGAGGGTAGAATAATGCTTGTCAGCAGCAGGCCGGTGTATGTTGAACGGTTAGCTATAAAAGAAGACACCGGAACCGCTTTTACTCCGGAATCGGAAGTAAACATAAGTGTTGCTTCCAAAGCCAGGAGCAATGGAGTCGTATCGTTCCAATGATATCCTGCCATCACATTCCCACCGATAGTCGCTATATTTCTAATTGTGATGGGGCCGCAATGAGAGGATACTTGTCCGACAAGACCGCCGCAATATGACAGTTTTGCTTCGATCAAATCAGTAAAGGTCACATTTGCGCCAATGTGAATATCGCCGTTCTCTTCCTTGATCCCCTTTAGTCCAAGGTCCTGGATATCGATGATCGTATCCACCTTGGGAAATTTCATTTTCGCAACATAAGTACCCCCCGCAAGTATTTTATGATCAGGGTTTTCATCTGACAGACGATGAAACTCATTCAGATCCCGAGGCCTGAAATACTTCTTAACCTTCATATGTTCTCCTGTATATTATCTTTCCGTTCTTTACCGTATATCTGATATTGTTCATTCCCACCGCATAGAACATGGATTCAAGATCGGGAATATCCATTATTACCATATCTCCATGCTTGCCGACCTCTATCGTACCTGTCATCTCAGCCATTTGCAGAGAAGCGGCAGGGTTTATGGTCAGGGCATTGAGGATCTCGTAAATATCCATTCCGCATTTCATAAATGCTATTTGTGCCAGAAATTGAATGTTTGAAGAATAGCATGTACCGGGGTTGAAATCGGTCGCAAGCGATACCGGGATGCCCTTTTTGATCAAAAGAGAGGCATCTGGATAATCCTCGGTGCCGAGAGAGAATTGCGTCATGGGCAGTAAGGTGATATTGATCTTCTTGCGCGCAATGACCTCCAATTCCTCATCAGTGAAGAAATCGAAGTGATCGATAGAGGTCAAGGGATATTTCTCCGCAAGCATGCCACCGCCGAATGAGGAGATCTCATTTGCATGTATTCTGACCCCGAGTCCGGCATTATCAGCTTCGGCGATCATTTCACCTGCCTGCTTCAGATCAAATGCGATATCCTCCACCCAAACATCAAAATAATCGGCA
>JAIVYW010000117.1:0-5771 GCA_048635215.1 Candidatus Atribacteria bacterium | reverse complement strand
ATGATGAAAACGGCGAGATCTTCCTTCAGCCGGGCGAAGTGATAGTTGACCCGAAGAAAACGGTATGGCCCCTGCCTAAGGTATTTATAAACTGGAATACAAAGAACTTCCAATTGATCACGGGAAATTATATGGCGGGCTTCGGCCTTGGCGTGGTCTTTAATGAGTCGGACAATAAGAATCTCTACGGCTTCAAGGGCGACCGTTCCAGTGATGTTACTTCCGATTTCAATCTGAACCTACTTGGTGCCGGCATGCGAACGGTGCTGGGACCGGCGGAGATTTTCATCTTCGCGTCACAGATACAGGACAAACTTTATCAGTATTCGCATCTATTGGTCAGTTCGGAGGATTTCAGCGCGGATGAATCAGCGTATTCAGAGAGCGATTTTGACGAAGATACGATCGCTCTTTCCATTCCGAATTATGTTAACAAGACCATTTTCGGCGGACATATGCGCATCGGCGGAGAGGACAATTTTATCGGAATGACCGTTTATCACAATAAGGAGATCTATGCCTCTGATCTTTACAAGCCGAATAATTACTCTGAAGACATGTTCGATGCATGGGTATGGGGATTAAATATGCGGTGGACTCCTTTTAAAAAATCGGCTATTCAGGCGGAGTTCGGGCAATTGGAATCCGGCGCTCACGGCTTCTTATTGAAGATGACCATGAAAAAGAAAACAGCGCGGATCAATTTTATTTACAGGGATTTCCACAGGGAATTTGAAAATCCCTATTCATATACATTCGCCACATATGAATCTCCCGCGGAGCTTTCCGCACAGAACGAAAGGGGCATCAAATTTGATGCGCTTTTAAAACTTGGGAAATTGGAGATCACTCCCAAAGCGGATATCTGGAGATATTATTCAACTCTTCAGACCAATTTCGACGGCTCGATAAAATTTCAATATCCGATAACGCCGCTTGTTGATATGGCGGTGACACAGCGGTATAAAGATAATGATGTAGCAAGGAACTTGAATGATTCATATATTACGGATTATTCCGAATCGGACAAAAGCACAAGGACTTATGTGACTTTTAATTACAATTTGTCCGAGAAATTGCGCCTGACAGGCGTTTACCGCTTCAATACCTATATGGAACATTCAATGCCTCAGAGAAAGGCCAATGCATCCTATCAGCTGAAGGCGACCTGGAAACCCGCCTTGGGTAACTTCCTGTTCTCGTTTAAATCCACGGATAATAATATCTACAGGAAGTCGGACTCATCCACCTCAGAGGAATACCGTGAATGGTCGGTTGATTACAGCCGAAAACTCTGGTGGAAGAATCTGAAACTGAAAATAGGGTACAAAAGAAGGTATTATATTCAGGATAATTCGGCAAGGGCCGATAATACTGTTCCGCAGAAGGCCTTCAAATTCTACCTTGACTGGAGAAGTTAATGAAAAAAGGAAAGAAGGCCTTTATTCTAATAGGGATAATTATCATTGCGATTGCCGCGATCCTGGTCCTGGCCTTTGACAAGAATTATACGATCGAGGGGAATCTCAGATCCAATGAATCGTATTACGGCTTTTTGGAAGAAAAATAATGTATTGGGAAAATAAACTCTATCTCTTTACATTGTTCTTTGTCCTCGGCATCCTTATCAGTTTCGGCGTCTTTCCTTTGGCCTCTCCGCTTATCTTTTTTGCCCTCTCTGCCGCGATTCTTCTCGCGGCTGTCGTTGCGGGTTTTTATTCCTATAAACGCTGGGGCTATATCAAGAAGATACCTATGCTGATGGCCTTTTACCTTTTGCCATTTGTGCTGGGATTGGCTTTTACGCACAATGCTCTGAATATTGACAGAAAGGGGCATATACTGACCGTTACCGGTGGAGAAGACAAAATATCCGCAACGGTCGAAGGATATGTGTACAGAGAGCCCGAATATTTTGAGAACAGGATGCGAGTATATATCAAGCCCCTGAAGATCTCGGTCAACGGCGCACGGTCTAAAGAAGTAAAAAAGGGGAAGATCCTTCTTAATTATTCGTTCAAGAAAGGCAAATACCCGGAGTTTCTCTCATACGGCCACTATATTACCTTTGAAACTGATTTGAAAAGGCCGCAGAAAGCGACGAATCCTGGCGGCTTTGATTATAGAAAATTTCTGGAAAGCACCGGAGTATATTATACGGCGTATTTCAAGGATGCTTCACGCATCACCCCTGATGAGCTGACGAAGAAGAATCCCTTTGTAGCCTTCTCGCTGGGTATCAAACAGAAATTCCTGAAGACCATTCGAAGAACGGTGAAATACCCGGAGTCGGCATTTTTAGGAGGCATTACCCTGGGGCTGAGATACGGCATGGACGGGATCTTCCTGCCCGATGCCCGATATCAGATAAAGGATGAGTTCAAAAGAGCGGGCGTGAATCATGTACTGGCCGTGTCGGGGCTCCATGTTACGATCCTTATGATATTCTTTGTCGGGATCTTCTCATTGATAGGGGTTCCCAGAAGAGTATATGCTGTTATTACGATACTCTTTTTAGTGATCTTTGCGATAATCACCGGCGGACGGCCATCCACTCTCCGTGCCGTAATAATGAATAGCGCCGTGCTGATGGCGTGGGTGCTTTCCGGCAAGGGTCTGCGAACCTCGATCGAGGTGGGTATTTCCGTCGCCGCTCTTATGATATTATTTGTGAACCCGCTTCTATTGAGGGAGGCATCCTTTACTCTATCGTTTGGAGCCGTGCTGTCTCTTGTCCTTATTACGCCGTTTATAGATGATATTTTCAAGAAATACCTGATTGGATATACCTTTTGGGCGGCTTGTTTTGTTTTCGCCTCTTTCACCGCGCTGATCATCATCTTCAAGAGTTATTTCTTTAATTCACTGTTTCTGTGGGGATTTTTTGCCGCTTCCGGGGTGTTTTTGTATTTATCCAATAGATTTGAGGAAAAAACGCAGCTTGCCGCTCCATCCTACAGGAAGATGCCGCCTTGGCTGATCTCCTTCATATCGGCACAATTCGCGATACAGCTGGGAATGATGATCCCGCTTTCCGCATATTATTTCGGCAGATATCCAATTGCGGGTATGTACGCAAATTATATAGCCATACCCCTCATCGGTATCAATGTTCAATTGGGTATGATCGCGGCGATCCTGTCTCTGATACCCGTTGTCGGTATTTATATGGGACTTTTTATCAATGCCGCTAATTATCTGCTCTTGAAGCTCTTTATACAGTCCGCGCATTTCTTTTCGACCACTTTTCCATATCCGTATGTGAAGAAGTTCACCTTCGGCGGGCTGATATTCTATTTTATAGCGCTGCTTATCATTATCAATCTGCCGTATATCAAAAGTAAGTGGCTTGATTATAAATATAAATTGACGGTATTCAAACAGAAACATGATAAGAGGGCGCGTATATTTAAATTTCTGCCAGCGATCATCATCGCTATTGTCCTGCTGGGCTCCATACTTCTGCTGATACCAACAAAGAGGGATAATGAAGTTGACATAACCTTCTTCTCCCTTTCCAAAGGCAATGTCGTTTTCATCAAAACGCCTTCGGGGAGAAATGTATTGATAAATGCTGGTAAACATTCTCTCTATAACAGAAGAGAATGGGACGAGGCCGATCGTGTGGTCATGAGTATTTTGATGTCTTACGGTATCAACCGTATAGACGATCTGATCCTGACGGATTACTCTCAGGATAATAATTCAGCGGTTACCACAATACTAAGAGAATATCCCGTGGGAAAGGTATATCTTCCCACAAATGTGCAAAAAGCAGCCTTGTCTAACTATGATGACTTCTTAAAATCTACTGATAATGAGTATTTACTGGAAAGGGGGCAGGCTTATTGGGTAAAAAGCAGATATGAAACATGTCAAAAGGTAAGTAACACCCTATTGTCCAGTAAAATACCCTATGAAGTGGTAAAGGCAGGTGATTATATTCTGAAAGAGAGTAAGAAAGTGGGAAATTGCGAGTATGTATTTGAGATATACGCTATATACCCGGAAAGCAGCGGCAAAGAGGATTATTTTCAGGATAATATGGTACTTAAGGCGGATTATATCTTGAAGAAAAAGGGTATTGAGATCTCAAGAAAACAGTTTTTATTAGCCGCTGATCTGGACAGGGGTGAAGTGGATAAATTGATGTCATACAAGCAGTATTTCGATAAGGTCGATGTGGTACTTATGCCCACACGCTTTCTGTATAATTACAAACTCAAGGATATGCTGAATCTCGCATTACCCATGGACATGCTTTTTCATATAGATTATTTCAACAAGGGCAAGGAACTTGCTCTATTTCAGAAGGATTTTAGTTATCTGAAGGATAAGGCCGGCACCAACTTCTATGACCTTTCAGTAGGGTATGTAAGGTATAAGATCAGTGACGGCAAATTACTGAGATTCACATCCGGCAATTCCTCGGGCGATATGGAGATCGCGGATCTTCAGCATGAATTCTGATGACGGAAAGGATCTGTAGATCATTCTTCGGGTGAAATATAGATGCAGAAGCGAGATGTAGAAAAAAATACAATAGGAAAGAAGGCATATACCGTACATTTTGCCGGAGCATTGATATTTCTATCGTTACTGATATTTCTTCCAATACTCAAAAGCTATTTTCTTCTTCCCAAATTACTCTTAATATCTTTTTTGCCCGTGTTTTTCACTATTAAGAGGGTTACATTCAGATCGATTCTGATCTTTTTCGCTGCTCTGGTCTTTTTTGCCGTCAATCCATCCTGGTGTGGATTTTTCTGCCTTGTTCAGGTATTGCTTTTTCTTTTGATCTCGGAATCCAGTTTCAACCACGATATTCTTTATCGTTGGCTGCGTGTTTCGATATTTATTGTTTCGTTGTACGCAGTTCTGCAATTTTTCAAGATAGACTTTTCATTCTGGGAATTTGACTGGTCAGGTAAGCGCGTATTCTCGACTATGGGGAATCCTAATGAACTGGCGATAGTACTGATGATGGGATTTCTTGCGGAAATGTTCTTTTTCAAAAAGAGAAATTACCTTTTTCTATTTGTTTCAGGGATAGCTCTTTTGATGACATTTTCTAAAATAATGATAGCAATAACCCTGCTGTCTATTTTGATCTCATTAATCAAAAAAAACACTCTGAGAAGAATAGTATTTTATACTGCCATCATTCTGGGATTTTTCCTTGTAATAACCGTTGCTCACCCACTAAATACCAGAAGAACTGTAATCAAGACCGGCTTGAAGGCAGTAATTGAAAATCCTTTCGGCTGCGGCCTCGGCAGGTTTCCATCGGCATATAAGAAGAACCTTGCTGCAGTAAGTAAAGAAAAAGGGCTTTACTCCACCTCCAAGTTTCTGGTCAGGCGCGCCCATAGCGAGATCATACACATGGGTGTTGAGGGAGGCTTCATCGGCATTTTCTTATTTCTGATCGTATTTATTTCCTTATCAGAATATCTTCTTGGTCAGGCAACATCCAGGAGCGCTCCCCTTCTGGCATTTTTAATATCCCTTATATTTGATTTTCCTTTGCATCAGCCGATCGCTGTCTTGATCTTCATACTCCTATTTTATCCGTTCAAATATAAAATTCGGAGCATAGCCCTGCCCGGAAGCATAAAATGGGCACTCCTGCTGATCCCGATCTCTATTAATATGATCCAGTTCGCAGGCGAACTTGGAAATCATCAGATCTTTTATAAGCGCTATCTTGAATTCAATGCAAAATCAGTGGAATCCTATAAAAAAGGTGATTATGAACAGGCGATTAAATA
>JAIVYW010000116.1:0-5801 GCA_048635215.1 Candidatus Atribacteria bacterium | reverse complement strand
GGTGCATAAAAATTCACCAGACCTTTCTTTTAATAATTTTATGAAAATTAATTTTGAGGGAACTAAAAATATTTTTGATTCCGTTATGGGAAATAAAAGTAATTCCGGATTTGAGGGAGCGGTATTTTTTAGTACCATAGAAGTATATGGTGGTGAAGGGAGAGATGGAGTTATATCTGAGGATGATGAATGTCGGCCAATTACTTTTTATGGAAAGAGCAAATTAGATGCCGAGAGATATTTAGTGGAATTGAACAAGGAACATAAATTACCGATTACTATTTTACGGCTTACTCCGGTCTATAGTGAAGATTTTTTAAGAAATGTGAAGAGAAGGGTATTGATATGGGGAGATAACTCAGTGGAGACCCTATTTTCAAATCCGCTTGAGAAATACTTGAAAACAGAAAAAGTCCTGATAAATGTTATGGATCCTATTCAGGATGTCGTCTCTGAATTATTGAAAGAAAAACCGGATATGATAATTACATATCCCTCGATGTTGAGAAATATTGCATCAGAATTCGAGGCCCGCGGCATTAGGCCGGATTTTCTGAAATTGATAGTGCTCAGTGCGGAATTGGCTACTCCATCGTATATAGGAAAATATGAGGATTTCTTCAGCTGCCTGATCTTAAGCGCCTATATCTCTACTGAGACGGGGATGATGGCGATAGATAAGCCGGATCACTCAAATATGTACATAGTGGGAGATAATGCATTCCTTGAAGTACTCAAAGACGGCAAGCCCGTCTGGGAAGAAGAGGGTGATATTGTTGTTACGGAACTCAATAACTTCGCCATGCCCATGATCAGGTACTCCGGGCTTTGCGATAAAGGCATCCTTACTCGTGACAACAAGGGCCGCAGGGCATTAAAGGTCCTTACCGGCCGACAGATCCAGGATCTTATCAGTGCCGGTGGTAAACATATTTCCGCATTTTACGCGACAGAAATAATAGAGGGAATTCCGGGTATTAAAAAATTCCGCATCGTACAGCGTGATGTGAATAGCATATTCGTAGAGTTGATCTCTGAGAAGAAGCAGGGCTTTTTACCGGGGGAAGAAACATATGAACTGATCAGATCTGAATTTGAGAAGGTGCTGGGAAATTCATGTAAATTGGAAATTAAACTTTGCGATCTTATTAAGACCGAGCATGCTGACGGTACTTTTGATGTGGTGCGCCGGGATTTCTGATGGAAATAAGGATCGCCGGCCCAGAGGATAATCAAGCCCTATTGGACCTGGAGACATCTAGTTCTCAGGGCGAGGGGATACAGGTCAGTTATGACAAGAAAGATTTCTTCTATCATGACAGATTTTTCCCTTCAACCGTATTCATTGTAGAGGATAAAGGCAGGATAGTGGGTTCGGTCGGCCTTGGGATCAAAAAATACATCAGCAACGGCATTACAATTACCGGAGCCTATGTTCACAGCCTGCGTATCCTTTCGGAGTATCAGAAACGCCCGATAAGGGAATTTGTTGAGGTTTATCGCGCAGTTATGCAGAAGATGAGGGATGAAGGCGCTGCTTTCGGCTACGGTTTTATAAAGAAGGATAACAAGGACGCGAATATTTTCGCAATGAAACGGAAATATTCCGTATATTCAGATTTCAGGGTCCATATCTACCCTCTCTTTATAAAGTCCCCCAAGCAGATCGCCAATGACCCCGGGATACTCCGGGAAGTCAATGGAATGGAGATCCTTCCGGAAGATGCGCAGATCCATGAGCTCAATGGCGTGGCTTATACAGAGATGGACCTCTCTCCTTATTATCGGGTGCGGATCGACAAAGCTCCGCGCTATCTTATTGAAGCTGTTCGTTTTACATTAGGCAAGGAACCGATCAGACGCTGGGAAGCGAATGACAGAAAACTCAATTACAGGATAATACAGATCTTGAATGCTCCGACGAAAAGAGCTATCAAGGATTTTATAAAAGATCAGAAACATATCAGCTTTAATATGGGCGTTAATCTACTGGCGGTCATTAATCGTACTCCCCACAAGATCACTTCCTTGTTAAAATACGATTCCAATATGTATCTTCACTTCTATGATCAGTCATCGCGTTTTGCTTTCAAGAATATGGTTCTTGACCTGCATGATATGTAGGACACAAGAGATACGCTACACAGTGCACAAGCAACAAGTGCAAAAGGAAGTGTGAAGTCTGAAGTGTGAAGTGTAAAGTGGGAAAATACAATGAAGAATGACGCTTTGCAGTAGACCCAGCGACAAATGCACAAGTGGGTATTGAAAAATGAATAATTGCAGTATATTTGTAGGGACAGGGCTTGACCTGTCCTCTGTCATGTTGAGCAACGCGAAACATCCATCTGGTATTTGCTTCTTGTGTTTTCACCATTATTCATTGTTCACTATACTTAAACCTGTCACCTTATCACCCTATCATCCTACAACCCTACTATCTATTTTCCATCTTGAACTTTGAATCTTTCAACTTTTGAACAATTATTTCTACATCACACATTGCACATCCGTAACCGTGAAATTGTTATATCGTTTAACTCATTAATTTTCCTGTTACAATCATATCACGCCGCACCCCGATCAAGAAAGGGCAAACACGCAGGTTTGCCCCTACAACTGTTCATCTGTAATTCTCTTTTCTGTACCTATCACCTTATCACCCTATCATCCTACAACCCTACTATTTTTGAACGATTTTCTCGTGTAAGTACCAGAAATACGGGAGGGCTTTCGCCCCCCCCGTTGAAAGTCATTTCTTCAAAAAGAAATAGGTAATGGTAGCGTATGCGACCGGTGATACTCCCAGTGGAACTCCTGTAAGCAGATAATTGTTAGTCAGTACAGGTGTCATCAGCGTCAGATCAAAGCTGAAATATCCGGCGTGAAGACTTGTCCCCACAAAGGCATATCCATTGGAAAAGAATTCCAAGGAATCTGTATTGTTCTGAATGTTTTCAGATTCTGGATCGATCTCTCCCGAATCGTATTCGAGATCTTCTATCTTCACCCATCGGTTGTAGAAAAGATCTCCTCCCAAGCCTGCCCTTATATCGAGCCAATTGCATATTTCCCATTCACCCGAAAGGAAGACGGGAATGCGGAAAACATTCTCGTACCAGGAATAACCCTCATAGACATTCCGGGCTTCCAGGGTATTCATATCGAGTGTTTCCCAGGTGTGATAACGGTAATCAATAATAGCGCCTGAGCGAAGTGTGCCGCTGCAGCAATTGACCGAGTTAGAGATACCGAAGCGGACGTTCTTTACCTTCTGAAAGGTCTCTTCAACTTCCGATACCGAGAATCCGCTATCTTCAAAATAGGCCGCATCATTATAATGAGGAAGGTCATCAGAAGAGTATGAAGCGAAGAATGCCGTATCGTCGATCTCCGCGATCCCCCTGAATTCCAATGTTCTCAAATCCTCTCCCCAGAGCCGAAAGAGCACTGTCTCAAAGCCTGGATCCTGGTACTCCACCGCTTTCCATCGGGTGGAAAAATATGGCTTGCCGTAATAGACCGCCAGATTCAAAGTATTGAAGAATCCAAAGTCATTGAAGGTTATGTCAAAAACAAAATCCCATGAATTCAATTCGTTTGTAAGCACCATCGTAGAATCTCCCCAATCTGGATCCGGAAGGGTTGCATCTTCCAAAGATCCGCTATCGAAAAGCCGGCCGTAGCTCACCCTTAAGCCGATAATAAATGTATCAAGATCCAATGCGAAGATCAGATCAAATTGATTATTTGCCGTATATGACCCTACACCGGAAAGATAAAGCCATGTATCGGCGTCGGGCGGTTCTTCGAGAACTGTAAATGCGTTGCCTGAATAGGGACGGTAGAGGTATACTCCAATATGCATGATGTCTCTGACTGTAAAATGCACTCCTCCAAAGTAATGCACATCAGGATCAGCATTCAGAATGTCGTATTCGATCGTTGTGCGGTTGGAGTATTGCGTTATTTCAGACGGGCGATCAAAGATATTGGAAACATCTTTTACAGCCCAATTGGGACCCAGTACATTGACCCTCCCTGTGTCTGCTGTTATTAT
The DNA here is from genome assembly GCA_048635215.1 of Candidatus Atribacteria bacterium. Classification (GTDB taxonomy): domain Bacteria; phylum AUK180; class AUK180; order AUK180; family AUK180; genus JAGLWT01. Next base: position 1,741 of record JAIVYW010000116.1, on the reverse strand, counting down.
TACTGCAAGAAACAGTAATATTATCAATAGATATTTTTTCATATCAATCTCCTTTGCAATCTCTCATGGATGTAATAGCATCCTTGCATAAAATACCTGAGCAAGAATTATTTCCTGCCCCAGTAATAGCTTATTGAGAAATTCGCAATTGGAGACGGCATGGCCATGCCGGTTATGAGGTAAGTATTGGTCATAAGCGGTGCCAGCAGCGAAAAATCAAGGCTGATGTCATGGAAGAAGAACTGAACGCCCAGATAAGCGAAGGCATTGTAAATATAGCCCGATGAAACATCCTCGGTGTAGGAAAAGGTCGTAGAACCGTCGGTGGGGTCATACTCAAGGTCCTCGATCGATTCCTTATAGACATAAAACATATCTGCGCCCATTCCTGCTCTCAGCGTCAACCATTTTTTAATAGCGAATTCACCGGATATGAATGCGGGGAATTTCATGACACTTTCGTTCCAATTGTATCCTTCTGTTATAAATTCGGCAACCCCTGTTCCGTCGATCATGTCGAGGGTTTCCCATTTATGTGTTTCCCAATTAAAATATGCGCCCACTCTTAATGTAAGTTTTTTCCATACTTTCTTTTTAGAAAAACCTGCGGTAATATTCATGATAGACTGTTCTGTAGTCTCGGTATCTAAGTACTCCCAAGTCCCATCGGATTCGACATCTTCAGCGTATAATTCACTCTTATGTCCGAGATTGTTCAGGGTAAAGCCCAGATAGAATACCGATGTCTTGGTTTCAAAAAGACTCCTGAAACCGAGATATGTCATTCCATCACCCTCTGTGCTGTACCTTTCCAAGGAGGTATCAGGATCAGTGTATATTTTCTCTTCCCATACATCATTTACCGAAGGCAGGCCGAAATCAATGGCGAAGTTAGCCAATTGGAACATCGCGAAGTCGATCAGTGAAATATCAAATGTGAAGTTGAATTCTTTCACAGATCTTTCTTCGATAATTTCGTAGTCATCCGCGATTTTATCGGGCAGTGTGAGCGCATTCTCATTGGAATTTTCCCAGAACCCAGCAAAGTTGAAGAGAAATCCCAATTTCATCGCTCCCATGTCCATACCCAGAATGAAATCAAAGAAATTCGTGGGTTGCATATAACCGGCATAGATACCTGCTGTATCCGCACCCGGCTCATTCCATATCTGAGTTAAGGTATTACCGTAAGTCCTATGCAGATAAAGGCCGTAATGCAGAGTATCGCTCAATTTGAAATGACCGCCTCCGAATGTGGCTCCTGCGAGGCTCTCCATTCCTTCCATGCTTACCATTTCAGGGAAGAACATGATGAAGGACGGGCTGTTGAAAACATTGTTAGCATCGCGTACTGCCCACCATGGGCCAAGTACGTTCACTCTGGCATTGTTAGCAAAGCCGAGAATCATGATTCCAAGAAGAATCAAAGTCAGACTCTTTTTCATATACACCTCCTGTGTAAAATTCTTGAATAAATCGAAAATTTGAATTGGTTATTGTTCACCTCTAAAAATCCTTTCGCTTACATTATACGATAATTCTCTGAATTTTGCAAGAATTTCCGGGACTTTTACAAATTTCCATTCAGCGAATGTTTCGTACTCAAAAAGAAATACTGTGAGTGTCCTAGAGTTTTTGGGAGCCCAGAGATTATAAATTTGGGGCCGGTGGTGGACAAAGTGGACATTTGTGTTTGATGATTTCTGCTATTATGGTGTTATAATTCATAAACAGGAGCACC
>JAIVYW010000115.1:0-5814 GCA_048635215.1 Candidatus Atribacteria bacterium | reverse complement strand
AATATTATCCTCATATTCTGCTGCTGCCGTACCTGCCCGGGGCGTATATTTAAAAAGAAAACCCGTCTTATACCTGATCTCTTTCAAGAGACCGACAGATCTTAGGAAATCCGCTTCACTTTCCCCGGGAAAACCGAATATCATATCGGTTGATAATGCGATGTCCGGAAGTTTCTCCCTTAGAGATAAGATCTTGCCCACATATTCCTCCCTGCTGTATTTTCGGTTCATTCTCTTCAATACTTCATTCGAACCTGATTGAACAGGAAGGTGCAAACTGTGTGCCATCTTGGGTTCTTCGGCAATAATATCCGCAAGCTCATCATTAAAGTCCTTGGGGTGGGAGGTAATGAACCTCAATCTGAAAAGCCCTGAGAATTTCAATATTTTTTTCAATAACCCAGTGAAATCGATCTCCCGCTGAATACCGTCAGTAAATGGGATACCGTATGAATTGACATTCTGCCCGAGAAGGATGATCTCTCTGAAGCCCCTGTTTAAAAGATCTTGGATCTCCGCCAGGACCCGTTCAGGAGTATTGGATAATTCGCCGCCGCGCGCAAATGGAACGATACAATAGGAACAATAATTATTACAGCCCTTCATTATCTCAACGAAAGCGGTATATTCGGAGTCGCGGGAAGCATTTAATGCATACTCAAGGTCCTCGTCTTCAAAAGAGAGGTCTATCACTCTTTGAGAATCAGATATTTGCTCCAACTGCCGGGCAATATTATGCTTATTGCGGCTTCCGAAGATGAGAGGCACATATGTATATTTATCATAAAGCTCTTCGCCCTTGACTTGGGTAACGCATCCGCCTAAAGCGATCTGAACTCCCTCTTTTCCTTTTTTATGTATCTGCCCCATCTTGCCGTATATCTTCCGTTCCGCTGTTTCCCTTACCATACAGGTATTGAAGATGACGATATCCGCCTCGAACTCGGATGAGGATTCCTCATAGCCCTGAGAAAGAAGACGGCCCTTCATTTTCTGCGCCTCCAATACATTCATTTGACATCCGTAATTCAAGATGAAAAAGGTTTTTGAGCTCATTTCATGATCTTATATATTTTGTCTTTCATATCTTCCGTTTGAGCAACGGCTATGGCTCTCTTGAAATAGCTGTCGGAAAGGACCTTTTCATCTCTCGTCTTGTAGAATTGCCCGAGGCGTTTATATATGAAATACCTTTCGGCTTTGGAGGAGAATTTTACAACCTCGCTGGCAATATTTATAAATTTTTTCTCATCTGAAAGGTAGTAAAGGTCAAAGAGCTTCCTGTTCACATCATACTTGCTTCCGGGAAATCTATCCTTCAGAGCGAGAAGGATATCTTCCGCGAGCGGGTATTCTGAGCAATCCTGGCACCATAGAGCATATGCAATACTGTCCTCTTGATTGAACACCCCGTAATTTGATATCACATGCGCTTTGATATCTACAAATATCCCTGATAATGGTAAATTCCCCAATTTTTCCGCATAGATTACCGCTATAGAGACGAGGGTAAGCAAAATGAATAAAAAGAGAATTATCCCCCGGAAGATATTAAAGAGGGAAACTTTTTTCTTCTTGACGGGTTCGGCCGGAAATTCTTCAACCGCATATACCTTTTTTACAATTAGTTCATCGCCTGCATGATAGTCGCTATAACCCTGATCCGTAATGGAATAGGATTTCAGGCTGTCCATCTCTTCAATTACCTCATCAACGGTCTTATACCTGTCATTAGGATCCGTCCTCAGCATTCTCATACAGACACTTGAAATATACTCGGGGACAAGATGCCTTCTGCTTGATAACGGTTCGGGCGGCTCCGTGATCTTGGCCTTAACGATCTCTTCATTTTCTCCAAGAAACGGCGCTTCTCCGGCATAAAGTTCATAGAGTATTATTCCCAATTGGTAAATATCGGTATGATAACCGACCTTTTCTCCCTTTATCTGTTCCGGAGCAATATACTTGATCGTGCCTATAAGCGTACCTTTTTTTAGAATATCCTTATCGATATCCACTCCTATGCCGAAATCCGTGATCTTGATCTTCCCTGAATTTTCGATCATAATATTGGAGGGCTTAAGGTCCATGTGAAGGATCTTCTTCTCATGAATATATGAGAGCGCCCGAAGTATCTCCTTGAAGATCACTTCGTTCTCATCAAAGGACATACCCCTCTCCATAAGCTGTTTCAATGTCTTGCCGTTGATATACTCCATTACATAGAAGAAGAAATCGTTATATTGGGCGTTTTCATAGACCTTAACTATATGAGGGTCATCCAATTGGGCCATGATCTGGCCTTCACGGATAAACATTTTCACAACATCAACATTTTTCTTGAACTTCGGTAATAGCGCCTTGATGGCGATATCTCGCTTAAGGGTCGGATCAAAGGCATGATACACAATGGCCATGCCGCCCTGCCCTAACTTCCCTTTTATCAGATATTTGCCAAAAAGGAGTTTCTCTTCCATTATTTCCTTAATTTCTTGTATTCTTTATAGGCATTGTTACCCACAGGGGAGCCCTTGTAATTTTCCATGAGGAATCTGTAAAGTTTCATTGCCTTTTTCTTTTCATTGATCTCAGCATAGAACTGGGCCTTCGAAAAGATCGTTGTCGGGTAAAGAAGCTTATCTCCTTTGAGTATACCTTCCAGCGTATTATATGTCTTGAGAATGTCGGAATACCGTTTTTCCGCTCTATAATAATCGATAATTTTGAAATAAATCCGATGAAGGCTGTAGGCATCCATTGAAGGATTGGCGATCAATTTTTCCAAAACAGCGTATGCCTTGCTCATATGTTGCGGATCGTTTTCATTACCGCTGTACAAATCGGCCAGTCTCAGGCCCAGATCGACCTTATCGTTTAGCGTTTCCACTTTCTTGATCTCTTTTTTGATCGCTTTTATCCCCTTAGTGTCATAGGACTTTTTGCTTGAAAGAACTATTGCGAATATAAGCACAGGGATCAGGATCACCGGTATCAGGATAAAGAGCGGCAATTTCCTTTTTTTCTTTTTTTCGCTGCTCAGGAGATTCGGATTTGTAATATCTTCTGTGATCGTGGGAGCCATTTCCTCAAATTCATTTGTACCGGAGGATCGTGCGGGTTCCTTGACATAACTGTCATCACTGTATGTTTCAGGGGGAGGGCCGAATTCGTCAACAACGCTATCCTCTTGAGAAGCCTCTTGTACGGAAATAGCCGCCATTTGCTCCCTCTCCTTTTTGTGCTCTTCAAACAACTTCCGGGCCTTCTCTTTTTCCACACGCTTTCTCTCGTCATATGCACATGAAGGGCAGAAGATCTTACCGTCTATATTCTCCGCGCAATCTTCACAAATATCACAAGAACAGCTGACACATTTGTGAGCGGCGGGGCGTTTGGGATGATATTTACAAAAAGCCTCTTTTTTCTCGGCCTTGACCTCTGTTTCTCCTCCGGAAAGTTCTCCAATGCATTTCTGGCAGAAATGATCGTTTCCGATCACCCGTGCATCAGACAGGAGAATGGGTTTGTTGCATCTTGTACATTCCCCGTCAGCTATCTTATTATTATCGTAATATGCAAATCGTATGGGCAGATTATTCTCCAAAAGCGCTTCATACACTGTATCGGAAGCTATTCTATCACCGGATTCCGGCAACATCATTTTCTCAAGAAGCCCCTTATAATCGGATAATTCGGCAGGGATGTCGATCTGAGCTTCTTTGATCTGCTGGGGAGAAAATGTTTTTCCCGACAGATAAAATATTATAAACATCGCCAGCGAAAATACATCCGACGCGGGCGTGATCGGCTGTCCCTTGAGGTGTTCGGGGGAAAGAAAAGATAATTCCTTATCGTAGAATCTGCCGATCTTCTTTATTAATGTAATGTCGTCCCATCCCATCATAATGTCCAGATAATACGGTGTACCTGAATCACTGATCATAAAAAGCGTAGGCGACGAATTGCCTACACTTACGCCTTCCTGATGGAAATCCCTGAATATCTTGACCAAGGCGACCATAAGATTATGTTTCATATCGGCTTTATTTTTCAAAACCGGTATCACCTTATCCAATGTCTTTCCGAAGGTCTTGAAAACATATCCGAACGAGATATACGGGAAATTTGAATGTATGCCCTTATCCATATCAAGTATCTGAGGAAGGTTGATCGACCCCAATTGTTCTTTGCGTTTCTTAAAATACACCGCATACTCTTTTGTTTTGAAGAAGGGGTCCTGTAAGAGCAGCATCAAACGATCTTCGCCCTTGATATTTGCCTTGAACAGGGAAACATGCTTTCTACTGAAAAGGTTATCTGTAATTTGTATTATATTATCCATACCGTCATTTTACCACAATTGTTCTGCGATTTCAATATAAAAACGAGGTAAATGATGGACAAGTGCACACGAGCACACGAGCACAAGGCACAAGTGGGGAAGGAGAAATGAATAGTGTACAATTAGAGAAACGAATAAAGAAATGTCGTAGGGGCAAACCTGCGTGTTTGCCCTTTCTTGCGTGTCATCCCTTCGATTCACTCAGGGCAGGCTCTGAGCCATGTGCGAAGGATCCATCTGGTTGTGGATATTAGTTGCGTCCGATTCTAACGAGGCGCAGAGTTTACAATAAACTAAACGATAGTCCGAAAGATAAATTATCTTTACCGTAATGATCGTCTACATTAAAGTTGTACAAAATGAAAATTCCCAATGATTTACTTATTTCATATTTAATTTGAAAAGAAATATAGACAGATCCTGTAGAAGGAAAGTAGATCGCGTCTTGAACAGTTTCACCTGTATATAAATTAACATCATAACATGTGATTGATACAGATGAATAGCTGTAGCCCAAATAGGGAGTCAAATATATTTTACTAAAAATGAGAAAATCAATGAATAATTGAAAATAATATTTCATCATTGTATAATTTATCAAGCATTCATCGGGCTGGTAAAGTGAAAAATAACTCGGATTGCTTCTTTGATAATAATTTCCCAGTTTTATTTGTATGTCCTTAAGCATCAGCTTAAGAGCAAAGCCGAAAATCGGCACATTTCCAAAGTGTTCCTTGAAGGTTCCTAAACTTTTGCCGTAAAGGCTACGAATAGCTGGATCATTAACTGAGTATCCCAAGGATGTTTCCAACTCGATTTCCAGCCGTTGTTTTTTCTTAGAACTTCTTTTCTTGTTTTGACCTTCTTTGTCGTCAGTATCCTCGTCGTTCTCAGTCACGAAATTATCATCATGAAGAATATCGTATATCCCAGCACTTCCAGTATCTTGAAGCGCCTGTGATTCTGAGGACAGTAGATCTTCAGCATAGACAAATATGTTGGACAGAATGAATGTTATGAACAAAATGAATGAAAACCGTTTAAATCTCATACTTATCTCACTATTGTATTGTAATACTAATCGAAGTGAATGTCAAAAAAAGATCCGTACTCCAGACCCTTGCTCAGAATATTACCTATTTTCAATTTTCCCTTCAGATTTTATATTCAAATCCGAATTTCACAAATAAATTCATATCTCTGACCGAATTGTTTGCGAATAGCCAAAGATAAGAAATTCCGACATTAAATGAAATTCGTTTTCTCTGAAATATCGTTAACGTTAAATCTGGTTGAATTCCATTATAAAATCCACTTAGTGGAAGAAGTTTCTTTATGTTTTCAGGAGGACTTGAAGGATTAGCCTTTAAGTAATAATAATTTAAACACGCGATTGGAATCTGAATTCCTACATCAATTCTCAACATTTTATTTTCATAAATTCTAAGGCTTACCCCTGCCGAAAAAGCAAG
>JAIVYW010000114.1:0-5904 GCA_048635215.1 Candidatus Atribacteria bacterium | reverse complement strand
ACGATATCACTCTTTTTTAACAAGACGCCGATAGGCCTGAGGTACAAAGCTGTGGGAGAGAATCCCTTTGATGCGAAAGTCCTTGGGATCCGTGTCAATAATTATAGAGCGATAGGATTGTTCGCCTCTGGCTTTATTACCGGTATCGGCGGAGCGTTCCTGGTCCTTCAATCGGGGAGTTTCGTAAAGGATATTGCCGCAGGAAGGGGATATATCGCATTGGCGGCAGTGATATTCGGAAATTGGAAACCTCTGCCGGCGGCTTTGGGCGCTTTGATATTCGCCGGATTCGATTGGCTCGGGACTTCATTGCAGGGCCGCTTTCTTCCCGATCAAATACTTAGAATGCTTCCCTATATAATTACTATTATCGCATTGGCGGGCATATTCAAGAAGACATCTCCCCCTGCCGCATTGGGGCGAATATGAGTGGAACTCTAACAATAGTGGGTGCTCCCATAGGCAATCTTGCTTCGGTTGATTCTCTTTTCGAAAAGGCGCTTAAGAAAGCTGACCTGATCCTTTGTGAGGATACGCGTGTTACTGGCAAACTGCTGAATCTGAAGGGCATAACTCCGGTTAAGATGATGTCATACCGTGAGGAGAATGAGGAGCGTATGGCAAAGAAGGCATTGGAATTCCTGGCGCAGGGCCTTCACATTGTTCTTTTGTCCGATGCCGGAATGCCTCTGGTCTCTGACCCGGGATACCGGCTTGTGCATATGGCGACTGAGAGCGGGTATGAAACCTCTGTGGTTCACGGGCCCAGCGCTTTTATGGAAGCCCTTCTGAGGTCGGGTTTTGGAACGGATAGATTTGTATTTCTGGGATTTCTTCCTAAAAAGGGCAAGAAACTCACCGAGGCCGTAGAATTGATGAGTGGATATGATATGACATTTGTATTCTATGAATCGCCATATCGCATAAGAAAGACAATGAAGCTCTTGCAGGGCCGCCTTCCGGAATCCAGGTATGCGATTTGCAGGGAGTTGACCAAGATGCACGAGGAATTTTTAAGAGGCCAACTCTCCCAATTGAATATTCTCGATATCAAGGAGAAGGGAGAATTTACGGTCGTATTGAGGAGAGAAAGATGAATAAACGCATGATCACAATACTTATGGCGATAATGGCTCTGAGTATATTTTCGGGTTGCGGCTATATAAAGAGCGAGATAAAGGCCGGCAAGATAAAGAAAGGACTTGAAGGCGAGTCCTTCAAGAAGTATTACATCCTTTCTCTTTTCGCCACTCACTCGGAAGCAAAGGCATATCTGCTCATGGAAAGTGAAGATCAGAAAAACGGTTACCTCAAAGAATTCTGGATGATGTATGACCCCGACATATCAAGCACAAGAAATTCATTCTATGCGGAATTGCTAAAAAGGTATTCATATGCTAAACTCAAATTCCCATATATGAGGCGCTCCGGGGAGAAAACCGACATGGGCAGAATGTATATTAAATATGGGGCTCCGGTAGAGATCCAAAGAAATCCTCAGGATATTGAGAGGGAAGATTTTCAAGAGGTTATAGTGTGGGAGTATGAAGAACCCAGGATGTTCAATATAGGCTTCAAAGACGAGAACGGCACCGGCAGCTATAATCTTATTCCCAATTATGAGGTAATTCCTACGGTAACCGGCAAGGAATTTAGACATAGGACCCTGAAAGAGGTCCGCGAATGGAGGACAAGCCATGAAGAGAATAATTAGTTTTGTCATCATTTTAATTTCAATGCTGACATTTGCTCAGCATGACCCTGTTGTTTACCGCGGTTCCGGCGCCAGCGGAACATATATCCGCATCTGTCAGAGGGTTGATTTCAGTGATTTTACTCTGAGTAAGGATCTGCGGTTCAGGATATCTTACAAGGTAAGCACCAAGGATGGTGAATTGATATTTAAACGCCGTGATTATCAGGAAATTAACGGAAAGGAAATCCTTGAACAGAAGATTATCTTTTTTTCTTCATCAGTTTGGGGAGATATACAGCCCGGTGAGTATGATGTCGAGGTTTCCATCGTTGAATTGGAGAATAAGATAAGAGTAAAGACCGGAATTTCAATTATTATAAAAGAGAACGAATTCCATGATGATGTATTCGCCTGGTCGGGGCAGGATCTCAATCTCTCTTCCAAAGAAGCCTATTCCGGTGAGACCTTTACCTTTACCACCGATATCGAGAACAATTCTGTACTGAAATGGAGATTTTTCATCTCCGGACAGAACGGAGAGCGTTATTATGAGATGAGCTCATCCACCACTACTAAAAAAGGTGTTTCGCGCCTTGTTTCTACGGGCATTGATTCGCTTAATTTGGGAGAAGGGGAATTTACGGCAACCTTTGAAGCGAACTTCTCTGATCGAGATGATCCCATTGTCAATTCACGGGAATTTACGATCAAGCACCCGCCTTTTGATGTTGACCTGTCAGCATATATACCGCTTAAGTATACGATCAGTTCGACAGGGGCGTCCAGCGGCTATTCAGCAACCGTTGTTTACCCCGTCCTTTTGTCCAATAAAAGCGTTGTCGGAATGATCGAGTCGAGATACTCTATCATCAATAACATGTCTGGACTGGATCTTTCCCTTTCGTACAAGGTATTTTTTAATCATAAGAAAGAAGCGATCGGGCTCGATATACTGGCCACTTTAAATTCCAGCGCTGTGGATATTTCCCTGATAAACATGAATATTGCCAATAATTCTGAAAACCCCGTTGAGATAAACAAGGAAAATCTCATCGTTTCCATTATCGGCAAAGGCTCGTATGTCAGGAAGGTACATGAGCTCAAACGCAAAGAGCCCTTTCAGATCTTTCCGTATTTCGATATAATTATCGATTACGAGAGAGGGGACCTTATGCGGTTCAAGGGCTTCATTCCCGGAATGTACACATATATGAGAATGATCCTGCGTTATGATTATCAAGGAAAGAATAAGAGTTTGTACATGAGCAACTCAGGTCTTCATGTTCACATACTGCCCGTATATGGGAATTTTCTTGAAAGAAAATCAGGCGGTACATACATTGTGGGACTTGCCAATCTTCAAATGGAAAAGAGCACATCGACCCGTATTGGTAGTTTTAAAGTGTTAAATTACCTGGAAGGGACTAAAGTTGAGTGAAATAAAAACAGGTATTCTGAAATATCTGGTCGCCATTCTCGGGATCTCCGGTGTCCTTCTGTCACCGCTGCATCCACTGCCCGGCCTGGCGGTCGCTGTGATCTGCTCGGCTGCCCTTAATTACATCGAACCCGTATTTTCTAATCTCATGATCCTTCTGTCGATTTCATTCGGGATCTATTTGACGATGAAAGGCATGATCACTGGATATACGCTTCTTTCGATAATAGTCGCGATCGCGGCGGTCTTCTACTTTCGGGGGAAACTTTTGGAGAGTGAGAATATATTCCGCTCCCGCAAACAAAGCAGCCGGGAGGATATTTCCTATAACTCGGACATCCTGGAAAAGAACCGTTCACAGATCGATTACTTCGATATCAAGATCGAGGATTACAAGTATCTGACACGCGGTTTATTGGATATCACCAATCTTTTGGATCAGGACAAGGACCTTGCCGCTCTGCTTCAATATTCTTCAAAATATTTCAAAGGCACCGGGTATGTCCTTAAATATGAGGACAGAAATTGGGTATTGAAGGAAAAGCACGGCCGTGGAAATGTGAATGTTGAAAACTTTAATTTCCAATCCGGCATCCTCAAAGATGTGATCATGAAAAAGAAGATGCTCTATGTAGAGAATATCGACTCGGACTTTCATTATACCTTCATTAACGGAATAAAGACCATCAAATCCACCATAGTTTTTCCCATACTGGTGAATTATCAGGTAGAGGGGCTTTTGAAATGGGATTTTGCAGTTCCCACGGAATTTGAATACCATAAGATCAAGATCATTCAGACACTTGTTCATTTCACTTCATTGAACCTTTCACTTCTTAACACGCTTGAAGAGCTGGAAAAGGTAAGTATCATCGATGAACTCACTCAGATCTACAATAAAAAGGAATTCGATTCGCGCCTGAAGGATTTTGTAAAGACTGGCAGGAATTTAGGAAAACCCCTTTCACTGCTGATGATCGATATTGATCATTTCAAGCAGGTAAACGATACATATGGCCATCTGGACGGGGATCTGGTGCTATCACAGCTTTCTGCTTTATTGAAGAAGTATGTAAGGATATCCGACATCATATTCAGGTATGGCGGGGAAGAATTTACCGTGATACTTCCTGATACCTCTGAAAACGATGCCGCTATCCTGGCCAAGCGCCTATGTAAAAGTGTCGAAGAGAATACATTCTATTTGAAAAAGAAAAGGATCCGCCTGACGGTCACGGTTGGGATCTCAGAGCTGACCAATGAGATATATACTCCGAAGATGATGATCGAAACGGCGGACAGTGCTTTGTATTGGGGCAAGGAGAATGGAAGGAATCGTGTTATATGTTACTCAGAGATAAAAGAAAAGCGATAATATTAGGCTCCGGCGGCGCCAAAGGCCTCGCACATCTCGGAGTATGGAAGGTGCTCAAGGAGATGGGAATGGACTCCGTTGATTTTATTGCCGGCACATCTATGGGGGCTGTGATCGGGGCGATGATGGCTAATAACCTCAATGTCTTGGAGCTCATTCGAGTAATGAGAAATATGTCGCAGACGGATTGGCTCAAGATCTTTTCTCCCCACATTCCGGTCTCGGGCTTTGTTTCGGGCAAGAATGTCAGAAAATTTCTGGAAAAATTCCTAACGGTAAACCAGATTGAAGAATTACAGGTGCCGTTCGGCTGCGCTGCCTACAATTACGATCTTTGTGACCCCGAATTCCTGACTTCGGGAGGATTATTGGACGCTCTCAGGGCCAGCATGTCAATACCGATCATCTTCGACCCTTATAAAATAGGGGATACATACTATCTTGACGGCGGCCTCGGGAATCCGCTTCCCATTAAGGACGTAGAAGCTATTGGCATCGATAAATATCTCGTCGTGAATGTTCTGCAGAAGCCGGTCAAAAGGGATATTGACAAGGCATTGCTGAAGCGCCTGAATATTTTAAGAAGAAAGCACAAAGAAGACGAACCCAAATTATTCGATATCGCCCTTAGAAATATCTCTATCATTGAATGGGAACTGGCGAGAAGTCAGTTGGAGCTGCATAAGCCCAAATACCTAGTCACGATCGACACCTCCGAGTTCAATATCCTGCAATACCATTCAGCGAAGGAGATCATCCTTCAGGGTGAGAATGCCGCTCTGAGAGAGCGTGATATGTTAGAAGATTTCCTGAAAGGATGATAGGTTGCTTAGCAAGTGTGAAGTGTAAAGTAAAGGAGAAATGAAGAATGAAGGATGAAGAATGGGGAAAGGAACGGAAACACATCCGTAACCGGAAAAACACAATTTCGTTTCTTTCACTAAAATCAGCGGTAACAAATGCTCTCTTAATTATTGCCGTTATTCTATGTTTCTCCGTATCAATATTCGCCGGGGATACTACAGTTGCGCTTATTGAGCTGAATATACTTCACACGAATGATATTCACGGCCATATTAAGCCTTATTCCAATGGTATTGGCGGAATGGTGAACCTTGAAGCCCATGTGAAGAAATTGAGGGCAGAGGGCCGCTGTGATCTTCTATTAGATTCCGGGGATCTCATTCATAAAGGTAACTCCATAGACCTTAACTCTCATGGCGAAGCGACCTTCAAGTTATTCGATCTTCTGGATTATGATATCTTCACTCCGGGAAATAATGAGTTGAAGGAGCCGTTTCAGAGGTATCTGGCATTCAGGAATTCCCTTGATGCGCCTTTTATCGGGTGTAATATCAAAAATGACGGCGTGAGCATCTTTGATGACGCAGATCG
>JAIVYW010000113.1:0-5907 GCA_048635215.1 Candidatus Atribacteria bacterium | reverse complement strand
GTGCGCTCCAATGTTATCAGGAAATACACCGCGCTTTCCTTGAATTCCTCATATGTCCCAAGAAGCCCGTATTTATCTATATATTCGTTCATCAGCGTCACATGCTCAAGCGGGATAGTGAAAAAGAGCTGTTTCTCGCTCAATATTTCGGGTGTCTGCGGATACATCTCAAAGAAGGCCGTATAATTGTTGATAATGGCAGCACGGCAATTCAATCTCTCCCGGCTCTCCATGAACAGCCGGTACTTGGTCTCGTTTGAGGTGAGTTTTTTATTGAGTTCCTCAAAGCTCATCAGCTTCTCTTCCCTGGGGAATTTTGTGTCGAATTCCTTTTCAAAGAATTTTAGCGTCTCCTCGAGCTTAGCGATATCGGAAAATTCGGGTTTGGTCCTCTTTTCAATATGAAGCGACCCGCTCTTCATAATATCGGGCAGGATGAACGGAAGTTTATCATTCGCCGCAACAATAAGGAATTTGTACATCTTCTCAGAGAATGTAATGTTCATATTATCGTATTCGTCAATCTTTGACGGTTAATTCCAAGTTCCAGGCAATTAATGCTAGCAAGTATCAGCTCGCTCTGGCGGACAAAGAGAAATATCTCCGCCAGTATGCGCGACAGAACATTATCCATGTCCATCGAGTTTTCCATTTTGAGCAGATAGGAGTAAAACACAACCTTGGCGGCCTCGAACATCTCCTGCAGGTCGCCCAAGTCGAATATATGGTCGTAATCAGCCAGCTGGCCCCTTGGGAATTCCGGGGTCTCGGACTCGAATATCATTTTAAAGACCTCACGGGTATCAAGGTCCAGAAATTCCAGATCATGCTTGCGGAACACCACATCCTGTACCTGATAAGCCGTTCGGACACGGTAGAGAAAGAGGACTAAAAGGATGTCGAACCACTGCCGGAAGATGCTTTCGCCGCTCCACTTCACCTCGGCAAGATGCCCCATTGCGATATGTATCTTCTTGAACTTCACTGCGACCTCATCCGATCCGCCGAGAGGGACCTTGTACAAAAGCAGGTCCCGGAAGCTCAGGCCCGGCATATTGATCTTGAGAAAAGGTTCGATCTTGCTCAAATAATCTTCCCTCACATAATCAAAGAACTCCTCCACATCCGCCTTGCTGTTTATCTCTCTGTTGAGATTGAACATCGCCTTCAATCTCTTGTATAATTCCTCCATATCCTCGATCCGGGTTATCTGCAAAAGCTCTTCTTTATTGAGCAAATTGCGCTTCAGGCCCTGGAGAATAGTAAAGATCTCAATAAAATCATAGGAGTTCATTTTTCAACTTCTTAAGAATATCCCCCTTTCGCTCTTCAAATCTGAACATCAATTGATCATGAAGGGCTTCCGCCTCCTCATTTCTGTATATGCGGATCTCTTCGATCTCTTTCTCGATATCCGCTTCCAGCTCTGTCTTCAATTTGTCGTAATTCTTTCTGTATTTTGTCTGCAGTTTCTCGTATGTCTTAATGAGTTCCAGCTCAGTTGATGAATACTCTGTTTTGAATTCCCCTTCAAAGGCCTTCAACTCTTTATTAATAGCGTGAAATTTTTCAATGAATGTCTTATCCTTCTTCATCTTCTTCGCCTTTTTTGTCTTTCTTTTTGAATAATTCCTTCAGAATAAAGTATAGCAGCAGGACCAATACCCCTACTTTTAAAATGGAAAAGACCGCGAATAATATAAAATTGATCACCTCAACCATTTATCAGCTCCAATATAGGGGGAAGAAAAAATAATACACCTACCAAAACGGCTGTAAGAGATACGAGCAGCACCGCTCCGGCGGAGATATCCAACGCCAGTTTTATTATATCACTTTTTTCGCCCTTTGAAACAAAACGCGCCAAAGTTTCCACAGAATCATTGAAAAGTTCAGCCGCTATAACTCCCCCGACCAGAATGATCACGATAACTATCCTCTCTATGGGCAATTTCAAAAATATAGACAGTGTTATCGCGCATATCCCACAGATGATGTGGAAAAGGTAGGTTCTCGGTTCCCGTATAACCCTCGTGAGCCCCCTGAAAGCATTTCGGAATTTGAGGTAAATTCGCATTATTAATCATATCATATTTCTTTTGAATTCTCAAAATATTTTGCCGTCATTCTATTTGTCATCCTGAGCTTTTCGGCGAAGGATCCAGCTTTCCTATTATCTCGTCATTATCAGGCGCGACCCGATAATCCATCTTTACTTCCATTCTTACAACCTGGTCCCTGGGACACTGGGTCCACTGGGTCACTTACTAATAATTGTCCATTGTCAATTGTATTTAGTGCCTTGTGCCTGGGTCCACTGCGAAGCGTGTCCATTTCTCTATAAGCCTCTAACCTCTTCTCTAATTGTTCACTTTTCATTGTTTTATCTTATAATTGTCCATTGTCAATTGTCCATTGTCAATTTCTCTATAAGCCTCTAACCTCTTCTCTAATTGTTCACTGTTCATTATTCATTGTAAGATGTATAGATCCGGTGCCCTATTAGGGGCTTAAATCGAGTAGATTTAAAATTACTTTTATCATCGTATCTTTTTCCAACGGATTACTTACGGCAATCATCAATGTCAATGCCGCGAGCGTACCGTTATTGATACGATTCAATCCATTTTTACAGGTTAAAAGCCCATTTCTTTTTAAAAAATATGCGAATAGTGTAGAAGCAATTCTTTTATTTCCATCAACGAAACTATGGTTTTTCACAACAAAATACAAAAGGTGGGCGGCTTTTTCTTCTACGCCCGGATAAACATCTTTCTTGCCAATGGTTTGATATAGAGCACCTAATGAGCTTTTAAATCCTTCGTCCTTCTCCTTTCCAAAAAGGGGAAATTCTTTCAACGGTTTTCTCATTTGTTCAACAAGGATATTTGCTTTTTTGTAAGTCAATTTGTATGTTAATTTTTTGGTTCCAGAAGGGATTTCAAGCTTCTGATGATCGTAATCATCCAATATATTCAAAGCTTGCGAGAATTCTTGCATTAATTCAATGATTCCTCGCGCTTCCTCCGATACGGATTCAATAGATTTTATTCTGGACAAAAGTGTGACCTTCTCCTGCAACTCCTTTATTTTAGTGTCTTGTTCCTGAAGACGTTTTTCGTTGACTGTAAAACCATCTAACAGATGGTTTTTCAATATTGTAGTGGCCCAGATACGAAACTGAGTGCCGCGCTTTGAATTAACCCGATAACCAACAGAAATAATTACATCTAAATTATAAAATTCAATATCTCTTTTTACTTGTCTTTCACCTTCTGTTTGAACTATTCGGAATTTCCGAATAGTTGAATTACTATCTACTTCCTTTTCTTTATAAATATTTTTGATATGTTCATTTACTGTTGGTATTCCTTTGTTAAAAAGAGTAGCCATTTGCTTTTGCGTGAGCCATACTGTTTCGTTTTCTAATTTAATCCTAAGTTCAATATCTCCACTCTTAGGTTTATAAATAACAATCTTACCTTTGTTAATATTTTTTTTCTTCATAATTCGTAAACAATAGCCATCATTTTGCTAACATCCTTAGCAACTTGTTATACCATTTTATGTATTATTTCTCAAAACGAACTGCTTGTGATAAACTCAGAGAAGTAAAATGATATCCCGCACCCTTGTTACAAGGTGCTGTGGCCTGTCCTCTGTCATTCCCAGACGCATGACCTTTGGAACCCCGATTACATCGGGGAGCAGGGAATCCATCTTGTATTTACTTCTTGCGCTTTCCCCCATTGTTCATTATTCATTATTCATTATCTTCTGTCATCCTGAGCTTTTCGGCGAAGGATCCAGCTGGGATTTTCTTCCTGTGTTTTTCCTCACTATTCATTTTTCACTATTCATTGTATTCTGTCATGCAGAGCCACAGGCGTGGCATCCAGGCTTTCTTTCATTCTTCATTCTTCATTCTTCATTCTTCATTCTTCATTCTTCATTTTTCATTCCTCATTCTTCATTCTTCATTATTTTTCTGCACCTACAACCCTATCAACTTATCAACCTATCACCTATTTCACCACTTTTAACCGTTCAACTTTTCAACCTTTTAACAATCTTCTCTCCACCTCGCACTTCCAAAGAGGTGCTGGACTACCGTCCCCGAGTTCCTCCCATAACACGACCACGGTAGGAGTAAACATAATCCCAAATCAGTAAAACTGAATTCCGCAGACAGTGTCTGCTGTTTTGTTGATTCCTTTAATTTGGCAGACGGCGTCTGCCAAATTGGCTTAGATATATAAAATTGCCGCATCTGACGAAGATTCCGCGCTGAAAAACCTTTGCCGAAGCAATCCGTTAAATCTTTTGAAAGTCCTTTTATGATTTTTTCTCCGTATCCGGCGCGGTTCTTACCTTTTTGTTCATTCTCAACGATCATCCGGCCTATTTCCCAATAGGTTGCGCTCATTATTGAGTTTATAGCTCGAACCGAGGCATTTCTTGCCTCATTGATAATTAGGGACACTCCAGATAGAAGTAAGGTGTAGTTGTTATCCTTTGTCATTGTGTAATGCTCCCCACAAAATGAGACAAAATCTCTTGCATTTGATTTGCTCCTTTGCGTTATTCCGTTCCATCCTTCTGACGTTCGTTCTATCACAAGCCGTTCTCCGTTCGCCAATATGGGGATGCTCTTCGCGATGCATATCATGGCTTGGCGGGATGTCATGTCCCCAACTCCGATTGTTGTGTCGTCTGGCAGTGTTATTGTTTCTGTCATTTGGTTGTCTCTTTGTGTCCATATAAAACATATTCTACTTCTTTGTTTGCTGCAACATGTCAATTATATTCGGAGACCTATCACTTCCAAATATATACCACATAACGGCGAGTAGAATTGTAAATATTGCTGACCCGTCTATTATTCTGTGCCATGCCAATACGGATGATGATACCAAGATAACCAACACAACAAACAAGCTATTATATTGGCGTCTTTTTATTTCTGGTGCCTTTATTCGATGATATTCTATTACTCTCGGCAATAAGGTATTAATTATAGGTTCCAGATACTCTGCCCACTCCGAGACAGGTGGTGTATTGTCTTCTCTTTCCTCGCTCATTCTATCATCTCCGCAACGGTCTTAAGTTCGATGTCAATACCAAACTGGTTCTTTGCCACATCAACCTCTTTGTATGCGCCACCTGTATAACTGAACGCAACCACGATACCGCGTTTTTTACCGATACGTTGGGTGTTATGTGTAAGCAATTTGATCGGGTCTGGACCAACCTTGTCCATCTGCTTAACTTGTATTGGATCTCCTTCAAATGTCCACCCATCAATTCCACCATCTCCAGATTTTCGGACTTCCTGCCTGCCGCCGAGTTGCTGCACAAACCAGTTCTGAAACTCGAACGGTTTCATGTCACGGAGTTCATCACTGGTTTGTGGCATGTCGATTATATCCGACACTCCGATACTGTATCCAATCTTGCGTAGTCTGTCTGTCATGAGTCTGCACGATGTTGGGGACACGTCTATGCCGATCCATCGTCTGCCGAGTTTCTCTGCCACTGATACGCAGGTCGCACATCCTGAGAATGGATCGAGAACGGTGTCGCCTGGGTTGGAGGATGCTTTTATAATGCGTTCGAGGAGTGCTTCTGGTTTTTGGGTCGGGTATCCGAGACGTTCTTTTGATCTTGGAGCTATAACTGATATATCCCACACATCTCGCATAGGTGCACCTGGTGACTTCTCATCATGCGTTGAACTCTTCACGCGTTCTCCGCCAATATCGAAAACCGCTGTCTGTTTTTTATTGCCCCACTGTTTCAAGGTGGATTCCGCAAGTGGTTCAAACAACTGATTCCATACCACATCTTTCGTCTTTGAATAACGAAGAATTGAATCATGCATTTTTTAAAAGTTGTCCTGTTTCGCAG
>JAIVYW010000112.1:0-5962 GCA_048635215.1 Candidatus Atribacteria bacterium | reverse complement strand
GGACTGTTCATGATCTCCCTTTATGATCACCGTATCACCCTCAGAGGCCTTCATTATTGCCTTGCGCATATGGATGAGAGGATACGGACAACTTTTGCCGATCACATCAACTTCAATTTTCATTCGGAATAACCTCAACATCTTCAACATCCCAAAGAGGCTCCAGGCGTTCGATGATCTCGCTTGAGATATTATTATAAAATTGATGATCAGAGGCCAAGGCAACTTCTATTTTCACATGGCCGTCCTTGATCTGAACAGAAGCAACCAGTTTTGTCGACACGATATCCTTTCCGGCAACCGGGTTTATCACACCCCTTAGGCGCTTCATAAGGATCCTATCGTCGGTCGGTATCTTCTCTTTCATCAATCCATGTGCATGCTCATAGTTCTCGATAGCGGATTTCAATGCGTCCACCGCCAGTATAGCGCAATGCACCTTCACGGGCGGAAGGCCGCCCAATTCCTTATTCGCGGATTCCCAGGTAATATTCTTGGCGTATTCCAATGTTTTCCCCATGGCAAGCTCCGTGATTATGGAAGCGGTAGCTATATTGGACGCACAGCCGTAGGATAGAAATTTCACATCCTTAATGATCAATGTTTCGGGATCGATTTTTAAAAAGAGCTTGACCTGATCACCGCATGAAGGCGAGCCCTCTGTAGCGGTCGCATCGGCATCTTCTATCTCTCCCACATTCTTTGGGTGGAGAAAGTACTGCAGGATCTTTTTTGTATAGGGTATTGACATATTCACCTCCTACTTAATGGGACTGATGTCCCTCAATTTCTGAACAACCTCTGACATGGCGTCAACCGCCCGGTCGATGTCATCTTCGGTAGTATATTTAGAAAGGGTCGCCCGGATAGAACCATGAGTTCTTTCATGGGAAAAGCCCATTGCCATCATAACATAATTCGGCTCCAGCGATTGTGAAAAACATGCCGAACCCGTGACTACAGAGATGCCTTTCATGTCCAGATGAAGGGCGATCGATTCCCCTTCAGCTCTAAAAAAGGATATATTAACATTATTTGCGACACGCTCAACAGCGGGGCCGTTAAGAACAGTATTTTCCATCTTGAGAAGTTTCTCGATCATTCTGTCCCGTAATTTACCCATTCGTTTAATATCATTAGAATTACTCTGAAACATCTTGACCGCAGCGGCAAGTCCCATTACAGCGGGAACATTGACCATTCCCGGACGAAGATACCCCTCATTGAAATTACCTTCAAAGAGGCGGTTGATCTTGAGTTTGTCTTTTATGAATACCACTCCGGCACCCTTAGGGCCATTGGCCTTATCCGTAGAAAGTGATGCCAGGGAAAGTCCCAATTCGCCCATATCCAGGGACAAATACCCCACGCCGTAGGTTAGATTGGAGTGCAGCACCGCTTGAGAATCTTCAAGCTGGCCTGAGATCTCCTTCAACGGCTGAATAGTGCCTACTTCATGATTCACCAAGGCGATCGAGATCAGGATAGTGTCCTCTCGGAGGGCAGCTTTGACATCCCCGGGAGCAATATGGCCGTATTCATCAACTTCAATGTAGGTTACTTTGAAACCCTCTTTCTCCAGAACTTTGAAGGTATTTAAGACACTCCGGTGCTCATTTGCCGCGGTGATCAAATGCTTTCCTTTGGAAGCGTTTGCGCGGGCATATCCTTTTATTGCAAGATTATTTGATTCTGTTTCCCCGGATGTAAAAATGATCTCAGCGGATTTGACATGCAGATAATCCGCGACTGCATCTCGGGCATCTTCAATGGCGTCATTCACTTCAATACCGTCCTGATGCGAGAATTGAGATGACGGAATAGCGTACATCTCTGTAAAATACGGCAGCATCACATTCAAAACATCATCATCGAGCCTTGAAGAGGCTACATTATCGAGATATATTCTTTTCATTTCCCTCTCCTTCAAGATAATCCTTCAATAACATTCCCTTGAGAATATCGCTGATGCTTGAGTTAATATCATCCAATATGGTACTGGTGATACAATGTCTTTTTCTGCACTTGATATCATAACAAAGTCCTTCTTTTACCGAGCCTTCCAGCGCTGTATATATCGTGAAAAGATCAAGTTCTATCAATTCCTTTGCAGGGTAATATCCGCCGTTTGGTCCGCGAACGGCACTTATAAGCTCGGCATTGTGCAGTTGTCCTGCTATTTTCTCGAGATATTTCTTTGAGATATTAAGCTTCTTCACCGCATCCATCATCTTGATGGGGCCTTCCTCATTATAGAGGAATTCCAGGAATTTAAGGCCGTAAATAAATCGTGTTGTTACTTTCATCTATATTCTCTACCTGTAAAGTATACAATATAATTTTCAAGATGTCAATACCTATTGAATAACAGGCATCCCCCCGTTTTTTGAGCACATATTCATCCAAACCTTCAATAGTGAAGAGATTGACAACTGGCTACTGTCGGCAGTAGTTGGTTTTCAAGTATAACTTCTTTGTTCACAATTATGCCGCCTTTGTCTCTATTTCACAATTACATTACACCAGGGGAGACACCTTTTATCAAGCCCTAGCTCCTTTCATTATCGGCACCTTTTTCCAGTTTGAATTATGACACAACTCAGGATATTTCATTCAAACTGCGGATTATTTGATAATTCTAAGGGGCATTTTTGCGTACCATCTCTATATTACATTGCTTCCACCGTCACTGAATCATAGGCGGGAGATACCTGCCGCCTTACATACGAGCAAAATTAAAAATAAAATGTTAAAGAAGGTGTAATCTTATAGGTACTCAATTTGAAGAGTTTCACTTCTGGTAGATCATGTCTTCCGCCAGCATTGCCATATACAATATTTTCTTGCATATGATAGCTATAAAAGAAACCAATCCCAATTTTCTGACTTGGTCGCCATTCGATTCCAATATTAAAATTTGGGAACAATGAATTTTCAACATAAGAATTGGCACCACCCAAGAATGAGAAAATATAATTCATTCCTCCACCGATAAATATATCAAGTTTTGGATTAAGGCGACAATTGTAGTTGACAGTTATTGCCAATAAATCTAGGATAGGACCTTCTGAAGATTCCGTTTGGACTGAGTTTCTTTCATAAACAATGCCATGAGGGTTCCCGAATGATGAACTTATATTGACCATTACAGATTTCGTAAGGTAGAATCTTGCCCCCGCTGTGGCAAAATATATTGCATTGAAAAGAGGTTCAACATGCGAATAAACAACTCCATTGTGTACAACGGGTTCCTGAATCGCTTTGGAAACTGAGATCATAGTCATGCCGGTATATATGCCTATGGACTTCTTTCTTGGGATTATATGGTTCCTGACTCTTTTTTCAAACTTATCTATTTCAAGATCACCCGTATATTGTGTCAGGACTTCACCCGTTTTGACTAAAACCATAGTGCAATTCAAGCGGTAGCTCTTTTTTACCTTCACAACCGTCCCTATTACAAGGAGCTCAGCATTTAACAGTTTCCACGTTTCTACCGGATTCCGGGTAAGAGCAGACTTGCCCAAGGCCTGCTCATCTAATATTCTATCAAGCTGGCTTCGTTCTACGGTCGAAAATATACCTTTCCCATAAGTGATAATCGCGTTTATCATAAGCTCCGATACTCCGAATCCGATATGTCGCTGCTCGAGATCAATTGATCGGCTTTCAAACGGGATTACTGCAATTACCACATGTTTTTCTGATGGAAAAGCAGATCTGGATGAGGCGGCGAATCTCTGAACGATTTGCGCACATTCAAGGTCAATATTTGTAGCATAAAGCCATCCGGATAACAGAAAGACCACTACTATCAGATACATTTTCATCAGAAGTAATATCCTAAGGAGAACACAAAAGACAGTGGCTCTATCTTGAAAAACTCAAAATCATATATAAGATATCCTATTTGGTTCCCTCCCGATTCTTCGGAAATAGGGAGTGTCCCCTCTACTTTTCTTGACTTAAAAAGATACTGTGCAAAGAGGGCAAGCCCAATCCTTTCACGGACACGCCATTCATACCCTATTTTTCCAATAGGTGTTACAAGCCAGGAATCATACCACTCCCATCCCTCCTGCCACCGCCATGGAGGAACATTGATAGAAATAAAAGCCGCACCTATACCAAAATACAGATATCCTGGGCCTAACTCTTGTGCCCATGCAATATTCAGCCATGTATTAATATGGAGTCTTTTATCCTGCAAATCGACATAATCCC
Source organism: Candidatus Atribacteria bacterium (assembly GCA_048635215.1). GTDB lineage: Bacteria > AUK180 > AUK180 > AUK180 > AUK180 > JAGLWT01. The sequence goes on along the minus strand of JAIVYW010000112.1, from coordinate 1,738 downwards.
TTACCCAAACACCGTCCTCGTATAATGAGATGTCGTGAGCAGCATTACCAAGATTAAAGCCTAATAAAGACCAATCCAGCAATATATGCTCAATAATAAAACAACGCAACCCCATAGTAAATCCCCACCACCCGCTGAAATCGGTGTTATTTTTCGCCTCGAAGCCGGACACTTCTAGCCCTGAATTTTCGTAGTAAATAGGCCTGCTACATTCAAGAGGAGTAAGGTTAATATAAATGGTATGAAAATATAGTCCCCATTTCTTAGGCAGATTCAAATATTCTTTCGCTTCTCTATGAACGGACTTTACCGTGAACTTCATTGACCTGGAGGTGAGTATCTCCCCTGTGTCCGTTTTTACAATCCGCGCAATTACTATATAATCGTTACCTACTTTAGATACACTACCAATGAGCAAGATGTCTGCACTCAACAATTTCCCTGCTTTTACAGCGGATCTCTCGTCAATCAAGCCAGTCATACTGAGTTTCAGCTCTTGTAGAACGCTTTCGAGATTATTCCTCTCAACTATAGTGAAAAGATTTTCTTTGAAAATATCAGGGAGGATAATTTCGGCTATACCATAACCTATCCTCTGTTTCTGGAGTTTTGGATCGACTGACTGAAATGGGATAACAGCAAGTACCGGAAATTCTTTATCTATAGGATCTATTTTATAGCTCTGAACAAGACGAGAGATTAAATCACTTAACACCTCTCCGCTTAAAGAAGACATTATATTGTCTCCTTCGAAGCTATCGCTAGCCACAGGGATTATTCTACATAACAAAATGCAAATAACTAATATTACAACTGCTTTAGATGAAATCTTCATAGATTGGAACACTCAGTAAAGTAAAACAAAAACCACACATTAACTCCCTCTGGCTAAATATAGCACTTCACTTCCTTATTGTCAAGGATTTGGTTGACATGATATGGTTGACGGTGATATGGTTGATATACAAGCATCCCCCCATTTGTCCATAATGTCAATGGTTGCAACAGTCGTGGAATTGATCGTAATGGTACCCGGCCTCTACTTTTTATTTGCATTACATTCAGTATTGCATTCCTGGATGCTTTGCATCATGAGATTATCCATAAAGTAGCACTTCTATTTCAATGACAATTGGAATAATTATGAGATTTCTATAAAAAGCGATTAGCAATATTCCGAATAAACTGTTATATTGGATGGAAATGAGAATAGAGTTCCACATAAATAATAAAGACCAAGTACCCTTGAAAAAATGTCTTATCTCTTCTTTGAAAAAGGTGTGGGGCAAACAGGAACTCTACTCACTCAGAATTTTACAAAAGAGGTTTCAAAATCTATCAAATATAAAAAGACGAGAAATGGAAAAAACGGTGGTTGAAAAGTTGATACAACTTCCCATGATTCAGCGTTATAGAAGAAGATCGCAATTATATTATGGCTTGATAAAGACTTTTTAAAACATCATCTAAGCAATTGCCCTTTGTCATTCTAAATTTACAGCAATAGAAGGATCCATGCCTTGAAGATACAGAGAAAAATGCCGTAATATTGTATTTTGGGTTATTCTATTTTAGGGGCGTATTGCATACGCCCAGATAAACTCAACATTTATTATATAATTTAAGTAAAGGGATAAATCTCATGAAAGAAAATATGAAAAACGAAAAAGAAGAAATAATCCTTAAGGAATTAGAGAAAATAAAAGAAGAAGCGATAAATTCTGCCGGTAAAAAATAT
>JAIVYW010000111.1:0-5985 GCA_048635215.1 Candidatus Atribacteria bacterium | reverse complement strand
GGATGATGAAGACGATCTGATATTTGCCGGCCTGACATCGGGTAAGGATAATGTTTTCCTTGCGACAAAGGGCGGAAAGTCAATAACATTCGGAGAAAAAGATGTGAGGCCAATGGGCAGGAACACCCGCGGGGTCAGGGGAATAAATCTTTCTCTCGGAGATTTCGTGGTAACATCGGAGATACTTCAAAGCGATTATTCTATATTCACCATCACAGAAAAAGGCATCGGCAAGCGTACGAATGTTTCCGAATACAGGGTACAGGCGCGTGCAGGCAAGGGCATTATAAATATCAAGGTTACCGAACGCAGCGGATATGTCGTGGGCGTCAAACAGGTTTCGGATGATGACGAGATCACACTGATCTCCAAAGAAGGCATACTGATCAAGGTGCTGATGTCGGAGCTCCGCCATATTGGCAGGAATACGCAAGGCGTGAAGGTTATGGATGTTTCCGCCAAGGACGGTATCGTTTCCATTGAGAAGAGTTATTCGGATGAGGAAATGGGGGATGAAGAATAGAGCAATACCTCTTCTCCTTATTGTGTTTTTTCTGTCCTCATGCGCCTCTGACCGTGCCGCGTATATCGAGGGATATAAATTATGGAAGAAACAGAAATTTGAAGCCGCCATCTCAAAGTTTCAGACCATAGTATTCAAGAGCCGCAGGTCCAAGCATGCTATTCCGGCGCAATTTAATATCGGAAGCATCTATTATGTGGACCTTAAGAGATATGAACTTGCGGTTATCGAATTTACAAAAGTCACTGCCCTCTCCAGAGAGAAGGGTGAATATTCTTATAGGGCTCAAAGGTATATTGCTGATATTTACAGGGAAGAGTTCAAGAATTACGAGCGTGCCATCTACGAATATAGGATGCTTTTCCGGTATTCCGAGGTGGAATACGACCTGATCAAGATCATGGATTCTATTTATACCTGCTATCTGGAGGCGAAGCTGTACTCCGATGCGGAAAAGGAATTCCGGGATTATCTGAAGCGCTTCAATTTTACTTCCCCCGAAAAAGAGCAGATCTATCTGATGCTCGGCAACCTTGCCACATTAAGAGATCATTGGAAGGATGCGATCAAATATTATGAGAAAGCCTCGGAGATCAAGGAGTTCCGAAACGATGGCCTATTTATGATGGCTGACCTCTATTATAGCCGTAAGAAGTATAAAACCGCCCGGCCCTATTTTCAGGTCTTATTTGATGCCGGGTATAAGCCGGATATCATAAAGGGTAAATTGGAATTTATTGACAGTAAATAATATGGAAAGAGCTGCAATGGCCGCTGATTATTTTAATGAAGTGGAATTAGGGGCATATCTTACTCGCCTTTCGGGTTTTACCACAAGTCCCGATGTAGCCGCTCAGATCAAAAACGCTGACTTTCTTTCAGAATCGGCATCCGATACAAGTTACCGCATCATAGGCAAGTTCCTCGATATCCCCGATCTGCCGGATCTGTATATCCCTGCTGAATATGAGGAGTATTTCTCAAATATTGATATCAAGGGCTATCATCTTGATCTGGAAAAGATCATTCACATATACAATGTGGAGGCAAAAAGCTCCACCCTTTTAGCATTTGTGAAACAGGCGGGCCTCGAGGATGAATTTCCCATTGTGGTCAACGGAAAATTTCTCAATGCCGTTTCCCGTATTATCGACCTTGAGGGCGGCATCAAAAGAAATGCCAGCCCGTTGCTAAGTGATCTTCACAAGAAGCGCGATTCTCTTCAGGCCTCGATGAGGCGAAAGATCGATGATCTGCTGAGAAAATACAGAAAGCAGAAATATCTTCAGGAGGATTTTTTTACACTGAAGGATGGCCGTTTTGTTCTTCCGATCATGTCTAATTTCAAGAATAAGGTACCCGGCATCATTCATTCTATTTCCTCTACCGGCCAGACCACATATATTGAGCCAATGGAGATCGTTTACGCCAATAACAGCCTTACCGAGACATATGAGGAGCTTCGCCGCGAGGAGATCCGTCTCTTGATAGAGCTGACCTCTCTGATCAATGATGACAGGGAAAAATTTCTGAACAATTGCGCCCTGCATAAAAGAGCGGAGTATTTTATCGCCTCCGCCAAATTCTTGAAGGCATATAAATTTTCTATTCCCTCATCATCCGACAAGATGAAATTGATAGGTGCCCGGCACCCCGTACTGCAGTGGAGATACGAGGAGAATACAGGCCATGAACCGGTGAGCTTCGATCTGGATATGAAGGATTTCAAAATGCTTCTGATCTCCGGGCCGAATACAGGGGGCAAGACCATCACATTGAAAACCGTGGCGATATGCGCCCTTTTGAGAAAAATGGGGCTTCCTCTTCCAAGTGACTGGGGGTCCGCGATCCCGTATTATCCCAGAATCTTTATCGATATCGGGGATAGGCAGAATATATCGGATTCACTTTCCACTTTCTCCGCTCATTTGATCAAGCTGCGTGAGGCGCTGAATACATTTGATAATGGAGATCTTGCCATATTCGATGAACCAGGGACGGGAACAGAACCCAGAATGGCGGATTGTTTTGCCATGTCACTGGTCGATTTTCTTCTTGAGAAAGCGGGCGATTCTCTTTTGACGACACATTCCGGTGTAGTGAAGGAATATATTTCTTCCAAGAAGGAGACGATGCTGGCCTCAATGATCTTTGATGTGGAAAAAATGGCACCTACATATCTGGTAAAATACGGGCTGTCGGGAGAGAGCTATGCCCTGGAGATCGGTGCCCGGCTCCAATTATCCCCCGAATTCCTACGAAAGGTCAAGGGATTTTTAGGTAATGAATATACGAATTATCTGGAGAGCAAAGGCGAGCTTGACCGTCTGATCAAAGAGAATATCACCATGGAGAGTGACCTCAAAGATAAAGCAATACAATTGGACGGGCGTGACAGAGAACTCAAAAAGAGACTTTCTGATGTGGAAAAGAATTATAAAAATGAATTTCTTGGGAAATTCGAAGAATTGAAAAGGGATTATGAGGAATTGAAAAAGAAAATAGCGCCCTTGAAAAAAGAGAAGAAAGTCCTTTTTGAAAAGATATTCATCAATAAAGAAGAGCAGCTTCAGGCACTTGACCCGGGTGAGAAGAAGGGGGATGTTCCGACGGACCTTTTCGCAAAGGGCAATCTCGCCAGGATAGCCAATTCCTCAGATTATTATGAGATAATAGAAACAGACGGCGACTTGGCGAAGCTGATGGTGGGTGATCTTGTTCTTGAGGTAGAAAGGTCAATGATCGTCTCATTGACAGAAGGCGGTAATGAGGAAAAAGCCGAATCGTTCACCGTGACCAATATCAAAACAAGGGATAAGATCGATATTCGAGGCATGCGGGTGGAGGAAGCGCTTCCCGATGTCGAAGCGGTGCTGAATGAAGCGTATGTAGCGGGCTTTGCGAATGTTTATATACTGCACGGAAAAGGTACCGGGAAATTAAAGGAAGGGATAAGGGCGTATCTGTCAACTCATCCTCTTGTAGATAATTATAACGATAGTTATGAAGGAGAACAGCATAATGCGGGTATTACAGTGGCTGAACTCAAAAAGCGGTAATTACATATCTGCTTTGGCCATATTTACATTCAATGCGATACTTTTGAACATGATAAGGTCACTAATGGATTTTTCCGTCTTACGGCTTATCGTAATAGTAAATTATTTTATTCTGCTCCCGATAAGTTTGATCATTCTGCTGCGTATGAAAAAGTATCTTGCCCTTCTCTTGCTGATCCTGTATTTTTTTCCGGTTCCATTCCGATTCTTTTTGAATCATGAAGCGATCATCAACTGTGATAAGAAGGTATTGTACCAGACCGCGGTAAAGGTGGAAAAATTCATCTATTCCTATAAGCGTTTTCCCTCAACTTGGGATGAATTGAAAGATTCCGGACATATTACGGCCGTGCCGGTATCATGGTATGATTTTACTCCCTTCAGAGTGGATAATTCTTTTTCCAGAAATCTGCTTATTTCCGGTCCCGTGATGGAGCAGGACGGTGAATTGAGATTCCTCTATTATGATCATAATAAAAGGAATTTCTTTCTGGGAATTCATGGCGATTCCGGGGATCTCAAATGATCGATCCAACAAATATTATAGCGCAGCAGACCTCAGCATCGGAAGATGCGGTAAGGAATATACGAAAGCTTATTGAAGCGGGAGCGACCATACCGTTCATTGCGCGGTATAGGAAAGAAAACACCGGAGGACTGGATGAGGTCGGCATCTCTCTTGTCCATGATAAATTAAAGTATTACTCTGACCTCGAGGCACGCAAAGTAACGGTAAAAAGAAGATTGGAGGAGCTGGAGCTTCTGGATCCCGGGATGGCTTCGCGTATTGACGGTATCGGCACTCAGCAGGAGCTGGAAGATTTCTATGAACAGTATCGTCCTGAAAGAACATCTCTGGCAAAGAGATATCTCGCGAAAGGCATCGGCCCTTATGCGGATATGGCTCAAAAGGGCATAATCCCGGAATTTTCACGGGCTACCGGCCTTAAAGAGATCGCTGATGAAGCTGAGTTCAAAAAGGGTATCATTGCCGTACTTGCGGAAAAGATATTCCTGGATACCGCTGTCAGAAAGTATTTCAGAGATCAGACATTCCGCTATGGTTTTCTTATCGTATCAGTGAAAAGAGGCAAAAAAGAGGCCGGATATAAATACGATCGGTATTTTGAATTCTCCAGACATGTAAAAAAGATCTATCCGCATCAGATACATGCTATTTTACGCGGTGAAAAGGAAGGCATTCTTAATCTTAAATTATCACTGAACGAGGAATTCTCACAGAGATATATCAACCGCAGATTATTCCCCAGGGAGACAGAGCTTACCAGATCCGCTTCACACAAGGCATTTAATGATCACTTGATAAAGCAATTCTTAACGGAAGCCAAAGAATATCTGAAGCAGAAAGCAGATGAATTTTCGATCGGGGTTTACCGCAGAAATCTATCTGAGCTCCTCTTCACACAGCCCTATGGCAAGGTCAGGACACTTGCTTTTGACCCGGGGATACGCACAGGACATAAATGGGTACTCTTATCTGATACGGGTGCTTTGGTCGAATTCGGCAAAACAGATGATGGTAATGCCCTGCGGGTGGTGGAGAGATTTCAAAAACAATATTCCGGACTTGTGATCGCTGTCGGCAACGGCACGGGATCGCAGGAGTTGTACCGGATATTGGTGGAAGCTGACAAGAAAGTATTTCTCATCTCCGAGGATGGCGCTTCTATCTATTCGGCCTCAAAGGAAGCAAGAGAAGAATTTCCCGATCTTGACCTTATATACCGAGGCTCGGTCTCTATCGGCCGCCGCTTTCAAGACCCTCTGAACGAATTGGTGAAGGTTACCCCCGAATCCTTGGGAGTGGGGGGGTATCAGCATGATATTAATAAGAAGCTCCTGAGCAAGAAACTGTCAGAAACGGTATATTTTACGGTAAATAAAGTCGGTGCCGATCTTAATTTCGCATCTGAAAAACTCCTGTCATTCATCTCCGGGATCTCACCGCGTATCGCATCGCATATTATTAAGCAGAGAGAAGCCGAGGGCAGTTTTAAGACCAGGCGTGATGTTATGAAGGTGAAGGGATTCGGAGAAAAGAGCTTTGAACAGGCCGAAGGATTTTTGCGGGTATTTGAATCGGATGAAATTATTGATTCAACGGCGATAATCAAGGAACAATTGCCGGTTTTGAAGAAGATATTGGAGCATTTCAAGATATCCGAAGGATCGCTTCCTGAAGAACTGCCCGTGGTTGAGCGGAATGTCCTCAAGGAGTTTTTATCCCCGGAAGAATTCGACACGGGTGCCTTTATCCTTGATGAATTGAAAAATGCAGGCATGGATCCCCGCGTCACCGGGGAATATATCGCATTTATTCCCGCAATAAAAAACGAGAAAGAACTTCTGCCGGGAAAAAAGATCAATGCGCGTATAAAAAAT
>JAIVYW010000110.1:0-6046 GCA_048635215.1 Candidatus Atribacteria bacterium | reverse complement strand
CCGGAATGCCGTATTCGCGGATCTTCCGCTTGAGTCCGTATTCGCCGTAATTATATGCCATGATAACGAGATCCCAATCTCCAAGCATGCGGTATAGTTTTTTAAAGTAGCTCACCGCCGCCTGCGTGGACTTATCGGGGTTAAGCCTCTCATCTATCCACCAATTGACTCTGAGCCCGAAGCTTCTCGCTGTGTGCGGCATAAATTGCCAGACCCCTACTGCTCCCGCATGTGAACGGGCATTGGGATTGAAATAGCTCTCTACAAAGGCTACAAAAGCCAATTCTTCCGGCAGGTCATTCTTTCTGAATATCTCTTTGATCTCGGTGATCTTATGCTGTCTTTTCAAAAGGACTTCAACCTGCGCTCTTCCCTGAGGGTTATTTGAAAAGAAGTTCTTCCATTTTCTGACACCCTGAGTTTCGGAATAGAGCGGAAATCTCTTATCCTCATTAATGAAGAGTTCCGCCGCCTTGCTCAAGTTAAGTTCAAGCTTTATTTCCGCCGGTTTTGTCTTGAAGCTGAACTCCGGATTGATCATATAGTTACCGGAGAAAAAACACGACGAAAAGCTAAGTAGTAGAAATAAGATTATTAAGGACTTGATCGATCTTGTTATTAAATTCATCACTGTTGGTATAGCGTTTCGCTATTTGTAATTCCTCTCTTGCATTATCTGCTTTGTTGTTCTTATAATAGGAAACCCCGATCACATAATGAGCTAAAGCGAATAGGGAAGAGAAGTCCCCCTTCTTGGGGATCTGCTCCAATGCTGTTTTCTCGTTTATTATGGCTTCTTCAAGTTTTCCTAATTTCATTTGTGCATAGCCGAGGTTGATCAGAACATTGTATGTGGTTATAAGCTGTGAATTCTCAAGGATGTCCTTGTAGATCTCTTCAGCTTTCTCCAATTGCGTTTCTCCCTCAAGGTAGATAGAGGCGATATTAGAGCGGACCACATCGGATTTGTCCGGATGTTCCTTCAACAGGGCTTCGTAGATATTGATCGCTGCTTTGTGATCGTCTGAAAGAAAATAGGCATAGCCCTTCATCATCTTTGTTGTGAAAGAGGCCTTACCCGTCTTTTCCACCTTATCGATGAGCTTGACCGCCTTTGAATATTGTCCGGATGCAAGAACAAGGTTCAATAGTGCCATGAAGCCCTGTTCACTGAAGCTGTTGCCGACAGATTTCTCCAGTACATCGATGGCCTGATCAGTTTTTCCATCTGAAACAAGTCCGGAAACATCCTTAAGGACGGATTCCTTTTGTCTTGTTTTGAGGATACTGATTATCTGATAGACCACCCAGGCTAAAACGATCCCTAATAAGGTGTACAGCGCAATTTTCAATACCATAACCTTTTATTCTATCACATTGCTTATGCAGATGTCAAATACATTTGAAAAATTTTCCTAATAATGATAAAATGACGAAATTGGAGTAATTAATGGAATCTGTCTTAGTGATAATATCACAAGTACTCATTTTGCTGGTATCAATATCCTTTCATGAGTCGGCTCATGCATATGCTGCGGATAAAATGGGGGACCCCACTGCGAAGAACATGGGTAGAATAACAATGAACCCCCTGAAGCATATGGATCTATGGGGGACAGTTATTCTTCCCGTCATAATGCTCTTTATCGGGTTCTTACCCATTGGTTACGCAAAACCGGTCCCTGTGAATCCCAATAATTTTCATGACCGTAAAAAAGGCGAGATAATAGTATCACTTGCCGGGCCGGGATCCAATCTACTACTTGCGGTTTTCGCTGCGGTGATATTACGCCTCCTGCTCCGTGCCTTGAAACTGGACCATTATGCCGATCCGCAATTGCTGAAATCGATGCAGCCGCTCTTTATGCTGCTTTTCACTTTCTATCTGATCAATCTCTTTCTCGCGATCTTCAATTTGATACCGCTTCCTCCCTTGGACGGTTCGCATGTACTGAGAGAGTTCCTTTCGTATAAGGCAAAGGCTGTGTTTGACAGGATAGGGCCGTTTTCCTTTATCATCATCCTTGTTCTTCTCAATGTCGGCATATTGACCACGGTCATGTATTTCTTTGTAAATCTCCTCTCAAAGATCTTCCTGGGGAATGATATTGGCATGATCACTTATATACTGGGAGCATAGAATGAGAAAGAAGGTATTATCAGGAACTAGGCCGACCGGTGATCTGCATATCGGGCATTTGATCGGCGCATTGAGCAATTGGGTGAAACTTCAGGAAGATTACGACGCCTATTATTTTGTCGCTGATATACATTCTTTTACCAATAATCTTTCCACAGACAAGAAAAATTTTTATTACAGCATAGTCAAAGATATGCTGGCGGCAGGGCTGGATCCCGAAAGATCCACCATCTTTGTTCAATCAGAGGTACCGGAACATGCTGAGCTTGCCACTTACCTTTCGATGGCCACTCCTTTGAGCTGGGTTGAAAGATGCCCCACATTCAAGGATGCCATCAGGGACCTTAAGGCGAAGGGTGTGATAACAAGAGACAGCCGCGGACATGACAGCAAAGCCGGCGATGAGGTTCAGGAGAATGTAGTTTCGGTGGGACTTCTTTCATATCCCATCCTCATGACATCCGATATCGTATTGTATGACGCGGATTTCGTTCCTGTCGGAAAGGATCAGATGGCTCATCTGGAGATATCCAGAGAGATAGTCAGAAGGTTCAATCACCTCTTTGGCGAGACCTTTGTTGAGCCGGAAGGGCTTCTTACAAAATTTCCTCTTCTTCTGGGGCCGGATAGAAGAAAGATGAGCAAGTCATACGGCAATTGCATCTCTCTTAATGAAGAAGCGGATGTAATAAACAAGAAAGTGATGTCCATGATCACCGATCCCGAAAAGGTAAGAAAGGACGATCCCGGGCATCCCGAAATATGTAATGTCTTCACCTATCACAAGATATTCGGGACCCCTGAGCTCGACCGGATCTCAGCCGAATGCGCTTCGGGTGAATTGGGCTGTGTCGCATGCAAAAGAAATTGCGCGCAAACCCTTACAAAAATACTCTCGGAGCATCAGGAAAAACGCAATGATCTGAGTGATGAAGAGATCCGCCGCATCTTGGACCGCGGACGGGAGAAGGCGAGAGAAGCCGCTTCCGCGAAAATGGATAAGGTAAAAAAGAATATGGGGCTGATCATATAATGTACGAGATACATACAACAGGGTTTGAAGGCCCGTTAGACCTCCTTGTCGACCTTGCCAGAAAGCATGAGGTCGATATTCTCCACATCCGGATGCTTGCCATTATAAACGGCTTTGTCGATTATGTTGAATCGGTCAAGGATATGGAAATTCAACTGACCGCGGATTTCCTTTCGATGGCGTCATACCTTGTTCTTTTGAAAACAAGATTGATGCTTCCAAAAACAGAAGAAGAGGAAGAGGAAGCCATGTCGGAGGTAAGCGACCTCCTGGATGTCATAAAAAAATATGAGCTGATCAAAGAGGCCTCGCATGAATTGGTCGAATACAGGGATCTTCAGGATAAGATACATTTCAGATTCTCGCAGAATCTGGAGGGGTATATTGATTCCTCTAATCTATCGATGGATGAGATGGACCCTTATATCCTTACCAAGATAGTGATCGATTTTCTGGAAAGATCCACCGGAGAAGATGCTTTCGCGCGCATTGCCCGGGATAAATTCAATATAGAAGACAAATTGATGGAGCTCTTTGAATATTTTAAGAAGCATGAATATGTGGAATTCGGCGAGATGGTGGCGGATGAGGAGAAAAGTGAGTTGGTAACAGCATTTTTCGCGCTCCTCATTCTGATCAAGAGACAGCTTCTGACCTTCACTCAGAAGGAGAATTTCGGTAATATCTACCTTCACTCTCAGATCGGCGATGATTCAGTATTGGACATGGAGGTGGCTTCGGATGAGCTATGACAATACAGCGGAAAATATAAAAAGGGTTGAAGCGGTTCTCTTTGTTTCGAACAAATCCATCTCCCTTAAACGCCTGGTCGAGGTATTGGCAATGCCGCCTGATGCTATCGTCTCTTCCATCACGGAATTAAATACTCAGTATTCAAAGGCAAGAAACAGCTTTTTTATTGAAGAAGTCGCCGGCGGATATGTTTTCGCCACCCGTCCGGAATATAATGACCTTATCCGGGGATTCTACAATCTTGAGGAGAAATTCTCTTTGACGCAGTTGAATCTCGAGGTGCTTTCGATAGTCGCCTATCATCAGCCCACAACGAGAATAGAGGTTGACGCGATAAGAGGGAATATTGACTCGACATTTCATGTCAGAACCCTTCTGGAAAAGGGCTTTGTGAAGATAATCGGAAGAAAGAAAGTGCCCGGAAGCCCGTTTTGATATGGGACAAGCAAACAGTTTTTGACCATTTTCGGTTTGAAATCCCTGAGCGAACTCCCTAAAGTTGATGAGATAAAAGAAGAATTTAAGATAAAGGAAAAAAAGCATGAAACTGATACGCTTCCTGGTTTTGAATAATATTGATTCCAGAAGGAATTGTCTGAAACTTCTCGATAATGAGAAGGTTATGGTAAACGGTAAGATATGCCGTTCAACCGCATTTCAGATCGACCCGGATTCCGATCATATTATAGTGAACGGCCTGCCGCTTCGAGGCTTGCCGGAGATGTTCTACATCGCCTTGAATAAACCGAGAGGTGTTGTCGTTACCAAGCATGACCCCGGAGAAAGGGCGACCGTATACGATTATCTTTATGATAAGGGTATGTTCCGCGTCGCAGCCGATGCACGCTGGTCCGGGCTTTCAGAGCGGAAGATCTATGCAAAATTCAAGATCTTTCTGAAATCCAATCTCCTTTATGCCGGCCGTCTGGATATCAATACGATGGGCCTGCTAATTGTCACGAATGATTCAGAAATGATCAATCGCCTGACACATCCCTCTTTCGGTAAAGATAAGGTCTATAGAGTGAAGATATCTCATCATCTGAAACAAAAAGAGATAGATACCTTTAAAAAGGGCATATATCTGGCGAATGAGAGCGGTAAAAGATCAAAATTTACCTGCAAATTCATACGGATCACATCACAAAGAAGTGATACGGTTGTAGTAATATCGGTGAGATCCGGTGAGAATCGTATCATTCGCCGGGCATTCAAACAAATGGGCCACCCGGTGATCACTCTCAAAAGAATTGAACATGGCGGAATACGCCTGCAGGGTATCAAGATCGGGGCGTATCGTTTTCTAACGGAAAAGGAGGTGACCCAATTAAAGGCAAAATGATAATCGCGATCGATGGCCCCGCGGGAAGCGGCAAGTCAACTATCGCGCGTCTTCTTTCAGAGAAATTGGACCTTCCGTATATAGATACAGGCGCATTCTACCGCTGCGCGGCTCTGCATTCATTGAGAAATCCCGAGTCATCAGAAAAGGATATCTCCCTATTTGTCAATGAGATGCGGCTCAGGATCGGTACTCCGGATGATCCGGCAGTCATTATTCTTAATGATGAGGATGTTTCCGAAAAGATCAGAACGCCTCAGATAGCCATGGAAGTATCAAATATCGCGGATATGAAGAATGTCCGCATCGAGATCAATAAGAAATTAAGAGCTTCAGCAGAGGCAACGGGAGGCATACTGGAAGGAAGGGACATACAAACACTGGTCTGCCCTCAAGCGGATGTGAAGTTCTTTTTAACAGCGACACCGGAAACAAGGGCGAAGCGGAGATTAGGGGATTATGAAGGAATGAAAATCAATAAAACCCAGAAAGAAGTGCTTGCTGATATTAAAAGGCGTGACAAGAGGGATTATCAAAGGGATTACGGCCCTTTGAAGAAGGCCGATGATGCCGTGGAGATCGACACCTCCGATATGACGCTTTCTCAAGTTGTCGCCAGAATGCTAGAGATCATTAGCGGGAGTTGATTTAAAATGAGTTATACTGTACAATGAACACATTTGATTATTATATTTATCACTTAGCGGGTATATTAATAAGGTTCTTTGTAAGACTATTATTGAATTTCAGGATATTGAGGCTTGAAAGGCGTTTTCCC
>JAIVYW010000109.1:0-6080 GCA_048635215.1 Candidatus Atribacteria bacterium | reverse complement strand
CAATGTTTTTTTTCTGGCGAAAGCATAATTGGCATAAATAGTATAGATGAAATATGATGTGTAACCCAGGACGATAACGGGGACCAATGGCGCAGAAGAATGATATTGTTTACGAGCTAATATGAAAACAAGTTCCTTTGAAAAGAGGATAAGGGAGCCCGCGAAGAAATAGATGATGCGGCTGTAATTTCTTACCACTCCAACGATCGCTTCTCTCCGCTCGTCGCGAAGAAATCCGTAGAATTGCGGTACCCATGCCTTATTGAGTCCGATTACTATCATATTCATTATAAGCCCTACATTGTAGGCAAATGAATACAATCCTGTCTGAGTTGATGATGTCAATTGCTGTATTATGATCCGGTCAAAATACCCTAAAACATACCCTGATAGAGCATGTGGTACGAGTGGTACGCCAAAGAGCAGGGCATACTTGATATGTTTAAATTTGAACCTGCCCTTCATTCCCAGTAGTTTGGCAAGCGAGTACAGGGAAAATGCCCCCGTTATCCCGATTATTGAGTATATCCTTCCAAGGTAACGCTCTTCTTTCAGCAAATAGACCAGGAGTACGGAGATCAGCAATAACAAGACGCTTTCGACAACATTAATAAAGGTATATTTTTTACTCTGTTTAGATGTGTTAAGGTATTTCAGAAATACTATGAAAGGAAAACCCGCTGCCGCTCCGCATACCGCGAAAATGACAATATTATTTCCCGCGGGCAGCCCGATGAAAGATGATACTTCCTTTGAAAAGATGATCAGCAAAGGGGAAAAAACAGCAAAAAGGAATGCGGCAAAAATCAGATTGGAAAGAACGAAATCATTATAATCATCCGCCTTCTCATACCAGTATCTGGAAAATGCCCCCTGTATATTAAAAAAGATGATAACAGTGATCAGTCCCAATAGGGTATTGAATAGCGACAAAAGCCCGTACTGGGCGGGATTGATCAATCGTGTGAATATAGGCAGAACCAGAAAGGCGGCGAATTTTTTTATTAATTCCCCGGACACATAATTCTTGGAATGTTTGATGAATTCCAGATTATCTTTATTAAAGGATTTTTGTAAGATCTTTTTTATTCCTTCCAGCATAGATAATTATAATTCTTTTGCAGCGCAAAAGCAATAAAGGGACAAGTGCACCAAATGGGTGATAGGTTGATAGGATGATAAGTTGATAGGTGCAGAAAGAAGAATGAAAAGATGTAGAATATTTGTAGGGACAGGGCTTGACCTGTCCTCGGTCATTCCCAGGCGAATGACCTTGGGAACCCCGATTACATCTGGGAGCGAGGAATCTATCTTTCTCTACCTACAAACCTATCAATTATTCACATCCGTATTGTTTTTCTTTCCTTCTCCACGTCACACATGCAGTGCACAGGGGACAAGTGGGGATTATGATTTCAGGAGAAGTTCAAATAACAATACCATCACATAATACAATAAATTAACGATCGCTATAATGTAGATATTGTAATTCACTGTTCTCAACATACCCGTTTTTTTATTTAAATCCCATTTTACAATGCTTACATAGATAATATTAAATAGAGCAAGGGGTATAATCACATAATGTATTTTTTCCCTTACACCCCATCCCATAAGGGGCATAAAAATAAAAAATACCAATAGAAAAGTGCTTGAAAGACTAAGTATGAAGGAAGAGTATTTTGGATAAATAAGAAGAGCAAGGGGCAACATTGCTATCACTACTACTATTGATACTACCTCACGGTTTATATCAAAAAAAGCAAAGATGGCCGCATAAAACAGCGAACATAGGACAAAGATGATCACAAACGCGATCTTTATATTTCTAACCTTTGTGGCGGAAACTGCCGTTGCATTTGTTGCAAGTTGTTCTGACATCAGATATGATCTCCCTTCAGTACTATAATCATTTTACCATTTTTGCATATTGTAATGCAAGAATCATCTCTATTGCTTGCAGGGGATGGATTCCCTGCTTCCGCGGGAATGACGGAATACAATGAATAATTGGGAAATGAAGGATGAAGGATGTGTAGAGAAAAAGGATATGGATCCTTCACACGAGGTTCAGGATGACACCTAAGAGAGGGCGAACACACAGGTTCGCCCCTACGAATCATTGCTTCTGACCCTTCTCCACTTGTGCCTTGTGCTCTTGTCGCTTGTGCTCTGCGAAGCATAACTTTGAACTTTTGAACATTTCAACTTTTGAACAATCTTTTTCCCTTCGCACTTCGTACCTTCCATTATCTACGCGATAATGGAATTGATTGAATTTTAATGTTAAAGTGGTATAATTTCACTATTATTATGGAGGATTTTAAGAGATGTCGATCCAACTTTTCATAATTATTGCGTACTTTGTCTTTTTGATCTTTCTGGGATTGCTCGCCAAGTCAAAAGCAAAGACATCATCGGACTTTCTGCTTGCCGGCAGGAGCCTGGGTATCTCACTCGCCACGGTTACCATCGTGGGTGAATGGCTCGGTGCCAATTCCACTATCGGAACCTCGGAAATGGCCTTCCGCAGCGGATTTTCCCCGCTCTGGTACAATGTTTCCACCGCATTGGGAATGGTGATCTTCGCACTCACTCTTTCCATGGTTTACAGGCGGAACAAGGTACATACCGTGGGTGAGATGATAGAAAAGATATACAATAGAAAGACCCGTGTCGTGGCGTCTTTCGCCTTTTTGATCGCTTTTTATATACTCGCATTTGTCCAATTGCGTGCCATCGGTTCACTCTTGTCTCCCGTATTGGGCCTGTCTCCGCAATGGTGTACATTGATCGGCGGCATTGTCGTTACCGCATATACTGTATTCGGCGGCATTTGGGCGGTATCATTTACCAATATGGCGCATGTTATTCTTATGTATTCCACGCTTATCGTCGCCTTTACAATAGGGCTTATAAAGGTCGGCGGATTTCCGGGACTTTTTGAGCTTCTTGACGGCGCCATACAGGCGCGGCCCGAACTATACCAGGCGAATGCCACGGTAGAGACCTTCAAGTCACCGTTCGGCTTCGGCGTTTTCAAAGCGATCTCCTGGATACTGGGCGGTATGCTGGCGGCATTTGCTTCACAGGCATCGATACAGCCGGTCTTCGCGACAAAAGACATCAAAACGGCGCGAAATGCCTCACTGCTTTCGGCATTGTTCATAGCTCCTTTGGGCTTGCTTGTTTCCACATTGGGAATGATAGTCGCCACAGGGAAATTCGGCCTGCCGGCAACAGCCAAACAGGCGCTTCCACATCTCTTTATGAACCCGGATTTCATGCCTCCGTGGCTGGGCGGCCTGGCAATGGCGGGTATACTTGCCGCCATACTGTCAACTATTTCCCCTGTTATGCTGGCGATATCAACGATCATGACAAAGGATGTATATCAGCTGATACTGCATAAGGAAGCTACCGATAAAAAACTTCTCAAGGTATCACAAATGGTAACACTTGTGGTCGGCCTTATCGTTATTCCGGCAGCCATGTTCTTTAAGGGTTATATTCTTGATACCTCATATATCTCTTATGCGATCAGGGCCTCTGGTTCGGTCATCGTCATCCTGGGCCTCCTTCTGATCGTCAAAAGACAGAATGATAAGTTCCACTTCATCACTCCGGTCGCAGCAAAATTCGCGATAGTTACCGCATCTCTCGCATCTCTCGGCGTGGTACTTTTCAAGATCTCGGTGGTTTCCACAGAGGGCGCAGCCTATTGGGCGCAGCATTACGCCAAGAATATTTTTCTGGACAAGATCTATGTTTCTCTTATCATAACATTTGTTCTTGCCATTGGTATTTCCATTTTTCAAAAGCAGAAGGTACGAGTTATAATGGTGCAGAAAAATGAAACCTCTTAGCGGATTACGCATACTTGACCTGTCACGCGTGCTGGCGGGGCCGACGACATCAGCGATACTGGGAGACCTTGGAGCCGATGTTATTAAGGTTGAAAACCCGAATGGCGGTGATGAGACGCGGGGATGGGGCCCTCCTTGGGCGGATACCGAATCCGCCTATTATTTGTCCGCAAACAGAAATAAAAGAAGCATTACGGTCAACTTCAAAAATGAGAAAGGTAAAAAGATAATTGAAGATATTCTGAAGACCTCGGATGTGGTATTGTTGAATTTCCCAGTACAGACATTGGAAAAACTCGATCTTACCTATGAATGGGCGCGCGGGATAAAAGAAGATATCATCTGGGCGAATATTTCAGGATTCGGACTTAACGGCCCGAGCGCGCATCTTCCGGGATACGATATTATGATACAGGGAATGTCCGGCTTGATGAGCGTCACCGGAGAAGAAGGCGGCGCTCCCGTTAAGGTCGGCGTTGCCGTAGCGGATGTCTTCACCGCATTATATACGGTCATCGCCATACAGGCCGCTCTCAGATATAAGGATAAAACCGGACTGGGTTCCATGATAGACAACAGCCTGTATGAATGTATGACCTCGGCATTGGTGAATATCGCCAACAATTATTTGATCGGTGATCAGATCCCGAAGCCGCATGGTACCGCACATCCGAATATCGTTCCCTATCAGGCCTTCCACGCGAAAGATATCTATATCATCATAGGCATAGGAAATGACAGGCAATTCGGTAAATTATCCGCTTTGCTCGGCCATCCCGAATGGGCCTCGGACGAGAAATACAAAACGAATGATGTAAGGGTGAGCAACAGAGAGCAGATAATAAAAATGATCTCTGATCTGCTTATGCAGAAAACTGGAGACGAATGGATCAAGCTCTTCAGGAAAGAACATATACCCTGTGCTCCGATCAATACCATGGACAGAACATTCGCGGATCCACAGATGATCGCCAGGGATTTTGTGCAGGAAGTTAAGCATCCTACGGCGGGTACGATCAAATTAATGAAGAGCCCGATACATTTTTCCAATATTGACCTGTCGATAGACAGACACCCCCCACTTCTGGGAGAGCATACAGACGAGATCCTCAAGGAATACGGCTATAATGAGGATCAGATCGAAGAATTGAAAAGCGACGGCGCGGTTTAAAGGGAATATCATGGCAAAGAAATTTATTATTCACTTGAACAGAGAGATATGCAAGGGTTGCGGCATCTGTATAGATGTCTGTCCCGTAAAGCTCTATAAAAGGGGAGATGAGATATCTCCCAAGGGCTATGTACTGACCGATATAGCATTTCCCGAAAAATGTATCGGGTGTAAGAATTGTGAACTCTTATGTCCGGATCAGGTCATATTCATAGAGGAGGCGGAAAATGGGTAATATCAAAGTTACACCGGTGGTCTCACCGGGCCGCTATCTGATGTCCGGCAATGAGGCCTGCGCATTGGGCGCGGTTACCGCCGGATGCCGGTTTTTTGCTGGTTATCCGATCACTCCCGCCAGTGATATCATGACATCCGTCATAAAATATTTTGCTGAGGTCGACGGTAAATTCATTCAGATGGAAGACGAGATCGGTTCGATGGCCGCTTTGATAGGCGGTTCCTGGGGCGGAGTAAAATCAATGACCGCCACATCGGGCCCCGGCCTTTCCCTGATGCTTGAGAACATAGGGCTTGCCATAATGACAGAAACACCCTGTGTGGTGGTGGATGTTCAGCGTTCAGGCCCCTCCACCGGCCAGGCGACCAAGGTTTCGCAGGGCGATGTCCTTCAATCAAGATGGGGAACGCACGGAATACATAATAATATAGTCCTTGCGGCTCATTCGGTGCAGAGTGCGTTCGAGCAGACCATCAAGGCCTTCAATATTTCAGAGCAGTATCGTGTTCCTGTAATTCTTCTTCTCGATGAAACCGTATCACATGCCCGTGAAACTCTGGATATCGCGCAGGAATATGAGGGGTTCGACAGAGAGAATAAGGGAGAGACACCGCCGTTCGGAGGCCGCCTGGTCCCCGATATGCCCAAATTCGGCGACGGCAAGAAATTGATGATCACCGGTTCTACTCATGACGAGAACGGCATAAGAAAGACCGCCGACAATGATGCTCATGAAAAATTAGTTAATCGTTTGAACGATAAGATCGAAAAAAACAGTTCAAAAATCGAAGATTGGGACGGATAT
>JAIVYW010000108.1:0-6083 GCA_048635215.1 Candidatus Atribacteria bacterium | reverse complement strand
GTTGATGAAAGAAATAGTCGTTTTATTAAGCATTGTCTTGATCTAACAGGTGGTGTAAAAGAAAAGGGGAATACCAATCAATCTTTGAAAAATAAACTCGAAGTACATTCGGGGTACACAAATTACCTTATTCTACTGAAAGAAATTGTGGATAGTGGTACAATTGAATTCGTGAATGAAAATCTACAAACCGCTTATTCAAATAAAATTTCAGTCTTAATAAAAATGATTAGCAACTGGAATCTAAAAGGTGTTTATGAAAAAGGTTTGCATGATGTTTATAAACACACTTTAGAGTGGTTTGCCAATGAGAATGAAATTAAAGTTGTGGAGAAATGGCTTGGACTTACACAGTGGATGCTGGAAAACGAGTTGCCATATATTCCAGCTGCTCATACTTCATCTTGGTGGGAATGCTTTGAGACCTGTTGGGGACAAATGGTTCCTGTGCAATTGCGCTTAGCTTGTGTTGCTATTGGTGTTGCCGCTGTTATGGGAGTGCCGCCGGCAGCCTGGGCTATTGCTGGTTGTGTTGGCTGGATGGCAGGAACGGCTATAGGATGCGCAACAAATTGCTTGATTTGGAAATAAGGGAAACAAATGGAGGCTAATGGTATGAAAAGTGAGAAGAATGATAAGTATCATATCCCGACATTTCTACTTCTGATTGGGCTTATTGCTTTTATTGTAAGCGATCATCCAAATTGGGGAATTCCAATTGCAGTATTCTTCACCATATTTTCCTTTATTTCTTTTATTATTGTTGGGAAAAAAAGGACTTCAAAGAAGAAAACTGATTCGACTGAATAATATGGAGGGATTACTACAATAAATACCTGTAAATCGCTCAATCAAAGAGTTCGTTTTGCTTGAAGGACAAAATATAACCGCCATATCTGCTGGAACTAAGCCTCTTATGGGGGAGTCCCGCCCCTAATTATTTGACACTTTCAGAATTTTCCAAGAATTTGATTCGCGCATTTGCTATAGTATAATTGACCAATATTTCCCCATATATTTCACTAAAATTTCATATATTTTATCGGATTTCTATATATTTGCCATATATTTACCCAAAAAGCCATATATCCCTTATAGATTCAAGATAAATGCAATAATCAGTTGACAATGACAAAGAGTACCAGGTTGACCACGCGCTTTTTTCAAGGGAATATGTCTGTCATTACCCCCTTTCCTTTTCTCAACCCACAAACCCATACACCCATTATCCCATCAACTTGTGCTCCTGTGCTCTTGTCTCTTGCGTGTGTGATGTTGAGAAGATTGTTCAAAAGTTCAAGGTTCGAAGTTGAGAAATGGGTGATAAGGTAATAAGGTGATAGGTTTGTAGGTAAAAAAGAGGTAAGGGAAGGAATAGGAGAAAATGATATTTAGTTTTCTTCACACCGTACTTCGCACTTCGTACCCAGTACCTCAAAGGGATGGATGTTTCGCGTTGCTCAACATGACCGAGGACAGGACAAGATGACGCCATAGAAAGGGCAGACACACAGGTCTGCCCCTACCATTTTTCAACCGCCGGCAGCTTGCCTCTATTATTTAACAAATATGCTTAAGTCCTCAGGTATTAACGGTGTTTCTTTTCTAAAAATAATCATTATGATATTAATAATAACAACAAATATTAAGATTTTTCCAATAATTGAAGATAAATATAAATAAAAAAACCCAAATAATGTGAAAATACTTATAACAAGGGCATTGGCGGCAAACATTCTTTTGTTTCCCTTTTTTATAAAATAACTAAAGAAATAATTCCCTAATATTAAGACAATAAAATAAATCGCCTTTATTAAAAGAGGAATTTTCTGATGAGTTGTGTCAAAACTAAATATTGAAAGAAAAATAAAATAAAAAAGAGGTAAATTTAGGAGATGACTTTTAAAAATACCTACCCATGACATTATGCATGGTATTATTCCTATCGCTGCGAGATAGATAAGATATTTCACATTGATTTTAAAAAGAATGAATAGGATAAAATACAAAATAATTATAGTAAGATTAGATAATAATATTATTCTCTTTTTCATTTTCCCCTGTGGTATGAAAAGGAAAGTCACCGATAGACTTGTCCAATTTCTGCGCATCATTCCATAAGCTACCATGTCTGTTTCTAGATTCAAATGACATTATATCCTCCTATCATAATACAACAATGTGAAGCGGCCCTGATAAATGAGGCAAAATCTCACGCTTCTCAGTTAACGCTCTTATGGTGAGAATAACATATTTCTCTATGTTTTTCAAATACTTCTGAGGAAATTTCTGTGGTGAACGCGATCCGAGAATTAATTGCACTCGTTTAGGTTTCAATGCTTCTTGTAGTCACCCTATCATCCATTTCCTTCTCTCCACATCATGCATACTATTATTGAATAGCACATACAGCGCCGGATATCAATATTTTCCCATATATTTCACTAAAATCCCATATATTTCATCAATTTTCTATATATTTGCCATATATTTATTCAATAAGCCATATATTCCTTATAGATTCAAGATAAATACAATAATCAGTTGACAAAGAAAGCAGGGTTGACGCTGCATCTTGTAATAAAAGTGCTGGGTAAACAATTTTGACACTTTCAGAATTTTATAGGAATTTGATTCGCGCTACTGTCTTCAGGTGTTTTTCAAATTTATTTGTTGATAAAATCATCAGGACGAGAAGGAATTTCCTCTTGTCATTATCGCTATCAGGCGTGTGACCTTGGAAACCTTGATTACATCGGTGAGCGTGGAATCCATCTTTCTCGCTATTTGTCATCTTGAGTTTTACCCCGCATCATCATGATGCTGGGGCAGGCGAAAGATCCATCTTTCTCCTTTTGCATTATTCACTATTTTTCTGCACCTACAACCCTATCAACTTATCAACCTATCACCTATTTTCCCACTTTCAACCTTTCAACTTTTTAACCTTTTAACGATTTCCTCTCCACTTCGCACCTCGTACACCCAACCTCGTACTCAGTCTGCGCAGCAGGCTGTTATGTGGGTATCCCCTCTCAGAATTCTCAATTTAGGTAATAAGTAAGGACACGGTACCCTATCCTATTCTTCGGTACCCTATTCTATCAACCGCCGGCAGCTTGCCGGCTATTGACAAAGCACTAATTATATGATACTCTTATTTAGAATGATTATAATACGCGAGGTATTCTAAATTGGAAACTACCATTGAGAAATTGAAATCACTTAAGATAAAAGTGACCCGTTCAAGGGTTGAACTTCTTAAATTTCTGATGGATAACAAAGGGCATTTCACGGCTGAGGATATTTTCAAACGGCTTCAAGCACAATATCCGAATTTGAACCTCGCGAGCGTTTATAACAATTTGAATTTATTCGATGAGCACGGTATGATCAGGCGGTTGTACGCTCATAGGGAAAAAGCGGTCTGGGATGCCGATGTGAGTGCGCATGCTCATTTCGTTTGTGATATATGCGGAGAAATATTCGATTTGGATCTGCCGCAGATCCCTGAGGAATATTATCTTAAATATTCAGGGAGTTTCAAGGTATCGCATGAAGAGATCATTTTTAGAGGAATATGTAATAAATGTGAAAAGGAGGAAGGGATATGAACCCTGTTAAGATCAGCGAAAAAGTATATTGGGTAGGCGGAATTGACTGGAAATTGAGGAACTTTCATGGATATTTGACACAGAGAGGCACCACCTATAATGCCTATCTGATTCTTGATGACCGGATCACATTGATAGATACGGTAAAGCATCATCTCATGCCGGAAATGCTGAGAAATATTTCCAAGCTGATCGATCCGTCCAGAATTGAGATCATCGTCTCGAATCATGTGGAGATGGACCATTCAGCGGGGATACCTCAAATATTAAAAATAGCACCAAAGGCCAAGGTATATGCATCTAACAATGGAGTGATCGGTCTGAAAAAGCATTATGGTGATAAAGTGAACGCTATCGCAGTAAAGCCCGGCGAAGACCTGCAATTAGGGCAATATTCTCTCTCATTTGTTCCTACGCCGATGGTGCACTGGCCGGACAATATGCTCACATACCTCCCCGAAAAGAAGATACTCTTTTCAAATGATGCATTCGGGCAGCATATCGCATCTGTTGAACGCTTTGATGACGAGATCGACAGTAGTGTTCTCATGTATGAAGCAGAGAAATACTATGCCAACATTGTACTGCCTTACGGCGCACAGGTTCAAAAGGCATTGAAGATAGCAGCCGGACTTGATATTGAAATGATCGCGCCCAGTCACGGGATAATCTTCCGAAAAGACCTTGCGGGCATCATTGGCAGATATCAAAAATGGTCTTCCAGAGAGAATGAAGAAAAAGCGGTTGTCATATATGATACGATGTGGGGATCAACCGAAAAGATGGCACATGCCATCGCTCAAGGATTCTCCGATGCTGGAAAATCGGTTTCCATCTTCAATACCGGCATCGACCATATCTCCGATGTGATGGTAGAGGTGCTATCGGCAAAATACATTTGTATCGGTTCACCGACATTGAACAATAATATACTTCCTTCGGTGGCGGCATTTCTCACATATTTAAAAGGGCTGGCGCCGAAGGGTAAGATCGGCATTGCTTTCGGTTCTTACGGATGGGGCGGGCAATCTCCCGCGATCATCCATAAAGAATTGGAGGGCGCAAAATTTACTATGCCGGTCGAGCCGTTCAAAGTGAATTATATTCCTTCGGAGGATGATTTGAGCATATTAAGTGATAAAATTTCTAAGCTCTCTGCGGGGGAGAATTAATATGAAAGTAGATCTTAAAGGTAAGGCCGCTGTCATAACGGGAGCAAGCCGTGGTATCGGAAGAGAGATAGCGTTGACACTCGCGAAAAACGGGGCAAATATCGCCGTATGCGCACGGGATGAAGAATTATTGAAAACACTTGTAAACGAGGCAGAGGGATTCGGTGTAAGTGCATTCTATCATGTTGTCGATGTTAGAAAAAGAGAGCAGCAGGAAGAGTTCTTTGAATTGATCAAAGAGCGGTTCGGGCGCATCGACATCTGCATTCCGAATGCCGGCAGAGCGGCATTGGCAAAACCCGGCGAGATCACACAAGAGGATTGGGAATTGGATATCGACACCAATCTCACCGGACTCTTCATTACCTCTCAACTCGCATTTAACATAATGAAGCCCAAGAAAGAAGGGTATATATTTCCGATCATCAGTAAGGCGGCGACCAAAAGTTTTCTGCTGAGGCCAAGTTATTGCGCGGCAAAAGCAGGAGCATTGGCTTTTACAAGATCTCTCTCACTGGAAGCAAAGGAATTCGGCATAATCGTCACTTCTATACTGCCTGCCAGTGTAGCTACAGATTTTCAGAAGGGTAATCCTGCCGGAATGGATTGGATGATGCTGCCGTCCGATGTTGCAGATATGGTGCTCTGGCTCTTGTCGCTTTCTTCACGGGCGGCAGTAGATGAGATAGTTCTTCAGAATAAGGGGCGCTGATTTATAAAGACGATAACAATCGTTCACGAGTGAACGAGGTACGAGGTTGGATGTACGAAGTGCGAGGCATTAAGAAGTGTGGAGTGTGGTGTGTGAGGTGTAAAGTGATGAGAACAAATCAATATTTACATCCGTTTCTCTTTCATTCTTCATTCTTCATCCTTCATTTCCCCACTGGTGCACTTGTGCCCGTATCAGCCATTGTTAATGTATTTATGAAACAGAGCCCTAGGACGGAAAAAATAATATGGAGGAAAACATGGAAGAAAAGAAAATGGTATTGATGGCCCCCTCTTCCTTGGAATGGATACCCACGCACTTTCAGAACCAGCTCATGCAACTGCTCTGGAAGTGTTTGCAGCCCATGGCATTGATGTGATGATACAAAAAGAGTCAGGCTACACTCCTACTCCGGTCATTTCCCACGCCATTCTTACCTACAATCAGGGAAGAAAATCAGGCTTAGCTGATGGAATAGTCATTACTCCATCTCATAATCCCCCCGACAACGGAGGGATTAAATACAACCCTCCTCAGGGCGGTCCTGCTGATACAGATATCACTCAATGGATAGAAGATAAAGCC
>JAIVYW010000107.1:0-6085 GCA_048635215.1 Candidatus Atribacteria bacterium | reverse complement strand
TGCTCTTCCGATCTGGTTCGGCATAATCACAAATACATCCGGGGAAACAAACGGAAAATGTTCGGGTATTTTTTCAAAACATTGTTTTGCAATTTTCCCTAATTCATTCAGATGCATATTCCCATTTTCAACATTGCCAAAATAACAGGTCTGATTTTTTGTAACAATTGTTACAAAATATGCCCCGGGCGAAGAATAATCCCAACCTTTCAACCTCGTGGATTCAATGCGATATTTATTTTTAAAAACCCCCATCTCCAGTCCCTTCCACCCTGTGAAATAAGATTTGAATCAACTGAATCCTTAAACCATTGTGCTAATCTATCTCTCAAAAACATCTTACCATAATGGGTTTTAAAATATTTTTCTCGTTCATAGGAATATGATCGGTGTTTCCATATACCGAAGATGATGAGGCAAAGATCAATGGCTTTTCAGGATGGTACTTTAAGATCTCCAGGAGATATTGAGTGGCCAAAATATTATTGCGGACATAAATATTGAAATTCTCGCCCCAGGAATGCAATACCCCGGGCTGGGCGGCCAGGTGAAATATAATATCACTGTTTTTCAGCGCTTCCTCAAGCCCGGCCCACATAAGATCAGTCTCTATGAAATTAAATTCCCTATGTGAAATCAATTTGGATAAATTAAATTCTTTCTGTGCGCGGGAATAATAGTCGGAAAACTTATCAATTCCAATGACGGAGTGACCGCTTGAAAGAAACTTACCGGCGAGGTTGGAGCCTATGAAGCCCGCAACACCAGTGATAAGGACTCTCATTTAAAATTATCTACGGCCTCTTCAATATTATCAAAGGTTTGAAAAAGCTTAGTAAAACCAAGAAGTTCGAAAACTTTAAATACCTTGGAATTAAGCTGAGTTAATTTAACATCGCCGCCTTTAGCCCTGATCTGACCTATCACACTCATAAACACTCCAAGTCCTGCAGATGATATATAGTCAAGCTCATCCATAGCTACAATGATCTTGACCTTCTCGTCATCAACTAATTCCTTTAACTTGTTCTCAAATTCTTGGAATGTATAAGCGTCTAGAAATCCTTTTAGATGTAGAATTGTAACATCAGTTTTCTCTTCGGGTATGATTTCAAGATTCGCCATCTAAACCTCCTTATTGTTCCGTTTAACTACTACCAGGGTGAAGTCATCATTGAACTCCTCTCCTGCCAGGAAAGATTTTATATCTTTTCTAATATTTTCAACTATTTCTTTGGACCCCTGGTCCTTGTATTGCTTCAATGCATTGGCAAGCCGCTCTTCGCCAAATTGATCTTTGTTCGGATTCATAGCCTCCGTCGCGCCGTCGGTGCAGAATAGATATATGTCGCCCGGAGCCATTTTATCTTCGCCGAGATCCAGATTCTGGTCAAAAATAACGCCGTCATTCAATCCCAGTCCGAGTCCTGGAGGCACCAGTTCTTCAACACGGTCTTCTTTAGCTATGTATTTGTAGAGCGGGATATGGCCCGCATTAATTATAGAAACGGTATCTGTTTTCTCATGAAAATCCGCGATAAGTAAAGTAACGAATTTACCGGGCTGTATATCCTGCATCAGAAGGTGATTAACCTTCATGATCAGCTCCCTGAGATTATCTTCCCCATAATACTGCGCCCTGATAAGGCTTCGGAGCATCACCATAATAAGAGAACCGGGAATGCCTTTGCCGGAGACATCTGCCACCAGAACCGTTTTCTTATCATCACGGGTCATAATATCATAATAATCACCACCGATCATTCGGGCAGCCTCATAAAATGGGGTGATATCAAGTATTTCAGATGCTGGAACTTCTTTTATGAAAAGGGCATTCTGTATTTCCTGAGCCATTTTAAAATCCCTTTCCATAAGCTCCTTAACGATTATCTGCTTTTGAGCGAATCGGAGATTTTCGCTCATCCTGTTAAAGGCACCCGCCAATCTTCCAAATTCATCCTTGGTTGATAAATTGATCTTAAAATCAAGGTTACCCTTCCCCAATTCTACGATACCCTCCATCAAGCTGTTAACCGGCCGGGTCAACAAGGAACCCGTTATGAAGCTGATGACAAAGCCGAGAAGGAGAATAACTATGGAAACAAACATTATCTGATTTGTCTGCTTCCTGATAAAATCATATATGACCTGTTGAGAATAGTCTATCCGCAATACGAAAGTGCCTGAGTCCCTAAAAAAAGTCTTTCCCACATAAATATAATACGCTTTGATCGCGCCGCCATTATGGGATGGAGATTTAATGAATTCTGCCTTAATATCACTTAAGAACTCAACATCTGAAGCGGAAATATCAGTTCCTTCAATATCCCGCGCGGTCGAATAAAGCACTTTCTCTTCGTCCAATTTGATCAAAGAAATATCCTGTACTTCATCTGATACCTTGGAGTTGAGAAAATCAAGTATTTGAAGTTTGTTCCCGGAGATCATCATTACCTTGAGATTCTGAAGGATGATCTGTGAAAGCCCCCGGCCCTTTTCATGATGTATCTTCAGCAGCAATTGTTTCTCGTATGTATTGATCAAGAAAGAGAAGAAAAGAACAGCCAATAGAAGAGTAACGGAAATAATTGAAAATAACTTCCATTTAAGGTTCCAATTGGCAAACATTTACTTTATCCTCTTTCTTACGGTTTCAATATACAAAAGTGCATCCTTATTATCGGGGTCAAGGACTAATATGTTCTCCCACAATTCAAGAGCTTCGACATATTTTTCGTCGCGATACTGCCTTTCTCCCAACTCAAGATAATACAATATTATTCGGTTTTTTGCAAGTTCATTCGAAGGATCCAAGGTCAGAATTTCCTTAAGAACAGGCAGCGTTTCATCCGAGTCTTTCGACGGGATGGAATCAATAAGCGCATTTGCCTTAACTTCAACTTTTTCAGCAAGTTCTTCAAATGCGGCTTTAAGGGCTTTTTCAACCGTGGGGGAGGGAGAAGATGAAGATGCCTTTTGAAGAAGTACACGGGCAGCAACAAGGTCGCCTGAGCTCAATAATTTCTGAGCTTCTTCCAAATATCCGGCGGAAGGTGACTTCTTCTTTGATAAAGGTGTGTTTACAGCAGAAAACATAGTTTCTATCTTTTTCCACTTAAGTTTGTCTTGCGGATAACGCTTTTTTAATTTATTATACTCGGATCTTGCGGCTTTATATTTTTTGCTCTTGATAAGCTTATATATCTTCAGGCTCCACTTATTAATGAGGCCTTCCCGATCCTTCGCCGCACGCTCTTTGGTGATCTTAATGAACTGAAGAGCGTCGGGATTGTCGGGTGATATACCCAATGCCTTATTGAAATATCCGGAGGCCTTTTCATAATCCTTTTTTCTGTAATGCTTTATTCCCAATGAGATATATTCGCTTATCAAAACATTTTTTGTATTCCCGGGGATAAGATGCATGCCCCAGGAAAGGGCACTAACACCATTTGTTCTATTAAACCCCAGGGCAAATATCATGTCCTTGTAATAATACTCAATTCCTAAAGCGGCGCCATCCAACTTGACTCCGCCATTCAAGGTTATCTCCTGATTCAATTTACCCGAGAGCCCAAATGAAAAAGCGAGGTCCTGGTCCTTGGGTTTCTTTAGTCCGATGAAGACGGAAAGAACATCCTTTTTATAGAAGAACCCCAGAGCGCCGCCTATTGTAAAGGGGTAAGCCGGATCTAAGGAGGCGTCTTTTAAAAGATTTTCCACATAAAGAGCGATAGCCAGATCTGTTAACTGGCCTGAAGTTCTGAAGTATTTCGTAAAAGGAAAGTAAGTTAGGCCGAAGTTCACTTTGTACTTGAAATCCAGCCAAAGGTCATCCTCTCCGTAGATCCCTGAAAAAGAAACACCGGCATGTAATGTCTCGAAGGATACTCCCTTTATCAGAAATACCAACTCCCGGAGATCCTGTGAGCGAACACCGCCAAAGGCCAATTGCAGATTATCTTTTCTGAAAGAGGCGCCGAAGGCATCTATCTCAAAGAGATCCGTCATGGAGAAATAATACCTTGGAAGAAGAAGATGAGAGAAAGAAGCCGGATTTGTGAACATATTAAAAATACCGTCACCCATAACCGTATTGGCACCGTTGTTGAGGAAATTATTCAACCCCTGGGAGAATAATGACATCGAAAGGATAAGGCAAATAACAATTAAGGCTTTACGCATCGATGCGCCCCAATAAAGCGGTCTTCAGTGTAATATCATCCGCGTTCTCCACTACCTGGCCGCTGGGTATGCCAACTGCCATTCTAGTGATTTTGCAATTTGTGGAGTTCAAATATTTTGTCAGATATTTCGTTGTTATCTCTCCCTCGGGAAGCGGCGACAGCCCGATAATCACTTCGGTGATCCCCTCTTTATCGATGCGGTCTTTGATGTTGGAGATATTCAGATCCTCAAAAGTCTGCGCCTTGAAAGGAGAAATAACCCCATTCAAAACATGGTAGCGGCCTTTGAAGAATCCCAGCATCTCAAGTTTATAGAATTCTCTTGAATTCTCAACGATCAGAAGGGTATCTTCCCGATTATCATTGGCACAAACCGAGCACGGATCATGCAGTCCTTGTACACCGCAATTTGAGCATATACTCTTTTCGGCGGAAAGACGCTCTAAGAGCAAAGAGAGAGACTTGATCTCCTCATTCTCCGCTTCTAAAAGAGAGAATACGAATCTCTCCGCGTTCTTCTTTCCAAAAAATCTAAGGTTCTTGACCTTCAAAAAAAGGTCCTTTAATAATTTCTCCACTACATTCCGGGAATATTCATTCCACCTGTAAGCCCGGAGAGTTCATCGTTCATCTTCTCCTGAGCACTGCTCAAAGCCATGTTCACAGCAGCAGCGACCAGATCCGCCAGCATATCCTTGTCATTCTCCTTCCATATCTCATCATCAATATCGATCCGCTTTATTTCCATTGCGCAAGTGGCTGTGACCTTGACCAGGCCGCCGGCGGATTCTCCGGTCACTTCAATGGTTTTCACCTCATCCTGCTTTTTCATCAGCTCTTGCTGTAATTGCTGCATCTGTTTCAGCATTTTATTAAAATTCGCCATTTTTATTCTCCTTTTTCTCCGGCTTCACATGAATATTTCCACCGAAGGCATCGACCAGGGTCTTGATCTCCGGAATGGCATTTTTCACTTCATCCTTCAAGCCGGATTTAACGAAATTGCCATCCTTGAAGCTGGAATCACCCCAATTCACCTCAAGATCGAGCTGTTCAGAATGAAAGAAATTTCTCATCAGGCGGACAACCGGAGTCCAATCAGCGCCTTGTCTTTCTTTGAAAAATAATTTGGAGATATCTTTCATTGTAATATGGGCCGCATCCTTACCAAAGGAATGGAATATCGTATTCTTCAAAAAACTGTCGTAGAGCTTGGGATCAGTTGACTCGACCCATTTACAGAAAGCATCGTAATCCTTTGCATTTACGATCACTTTCGATGGAGACGGCGCGGCTTCCTGCTCATCCGCGGGAATCTTCTCATTCTCTTGAGGGCTTTCCTGGTTTTGTCCATGCACCTGGTCTTTTATCTTTGCGGCGCGGGCATATGAGATCAATTCATCTATATCATAGAGCTCATAGAGATGAAGAAGTTCCGCGATCATGACCTCAACCTCCAAGTTGCCGCTTTCTGAATATTTTATATTGGTATATGTCTTCTCAACAATACGCATGAAACTGATCAGAATATCCTGAGATTTGATCTTGGAGATCAGTTCTGTCCATTTTGTATAATTCTCTTCCGGAAAATAGAGGATCGAACGGTTTTTCTTATCCCCGGCAGAGATCAGAATAAGATCCCTTAACACCTTTAAAAATGAGTGAAGGAAGTCATTCAAATTCAATCCCCGGGAGTAAAGGTCCGATACTACTTCAATACCTCCGGACGCTGAACTTGAAACGATATGCTGCAGCACCTTCATTACCCAGTCAATGGGAACTATTCCCAGAAAATCCTGTACCATCTCAACGGTGATGCGCCCTTCCGAGAATGAAGATAGCTGGTCTAACATGACCTCGGCATCCCTGAGTGACCCCTCGGATTGAAGCCCGATATA
>JAIVYW010000106.1:0-6111 GCA_048635215.1 Candidatus Atribacteria bacterium | reverse complement strand
CTTATTAAAAATCACTCTCAAGTCGGTTACGATATATTGAACTCAATAAAATTTCCATGGCCTCTTTCTCAAATCATTCTTCAACATCACGAAAGAATGGATGGTTCCGGATATCCTAATGGGCTTTCAGGTAAAGAAATACTAATTGAGGCTAAAATCCTGGGGGTTGCGGATGTTGTTGAAGCCATGGCCTCTCATCGGCCTTACAGGCCTGCCCTCGGTATTGATAAAGCCTTAGAAGAGATCTCAATTAATAAAGGTAAATTTTATGACACTGAGGCAGCAAATGCGTGTTTGAGGGTTTTTAGAAGTGGGAAAACACAATGAAGAAATGGACAATGAATAGCAAGTGTCCCAGTAAGCCAGTGACCCAGTGGAACATGTGGGAAGGGACAAGGCACAAGTGAAAAGGAAGTACGGGGTGCGAGGTGCGATGTACGAAGTGATTTAGGGGAAATGAAGAATTGAGAAATGAATAATGAAAAAAAATGGAAAGAGCGCAAGAAATAAATACCAGATAGATCCTTCGCACAGGGCTCAGGAGAACAAAGGACAGGTCAAGTCCTGTCCCTACGGGAGCATTAAATACCACAACCTTGAACTTTTGAACATTTCAACCTTTGAACGATCTCCCTACTTGTGCACCTTACTGTTGTTTCATCAGGATACCGGTGGAGTGGAGGGTATTCGTTGAATAATAAACTGCCGATTTTGCAATATTGCCGTAAGTGCTTGCGTATACGGCGTATAGAAATATTGAAGGTGAGGAATTTTACTTGATATTAAATTTTAAAGTGGTATCATATTCTATAATTAAACTTTCTCAAATGGAGGATCTATGATTGAAATCAGACTTCACGGAAGAGGTGGTCAGGGCGCAGTCAAGGCTGCAGAAATACTTGCCCGCGCCGCTTTCTACGACGGTAAAGTTGTCCAATCATTCCCGTTTTTCGGTGTTGAAAGAAGGGGCGCGCCGGTGCAGGCGTTCACCCGTATCAGCGATGATGTCATCAGAATTCATTCGTATATTTACGAACCGGATGTCCTTGTTGTTCTTGATCCCACACTTATCGGCGCAGAAGGAGTGAATATTCTGGACGGGCTTCAGGAAAACGGCAAGGTAATAATCAACTCTACCAAAAAACCGGAGGATTTTGACTTTCACGGAAAAAACGGTATTAAAGTTTTCACTGTCGATGCCACTAAGATTGCAATTGAGCAGAAACTCGGCAGCGCAAGCGCACCGATCGTTAATACGGCAATTGTAGGTGCTATCGCGAAAGTTACAGGCCTTGTGACGATCGATTCGGTGAAGAAAGCCATCTTTGATACTATACCAAGGTATCAGGAAAAGAATGCGGATGCGGCTGAAGCTACCTTCAATCAGGTTAAATAAGGAGTAATCAATGGAAGAAAAAAAGATAGAATTAAATAAGGTTGACGAATTTCCTCCAATGCCTGTTTCTTTAGGTTCGATGAGGGTGAATAAGACATCTTCCTGGAGAAATTTCAGGCCTATAATTGATGGAGAAAAATGCATCGGCTGCGGAATATGCTGGAAATTCTGTCCGGAGCCAGCCATTTTTCCTACAAATCCGCCGGAAATAGACTATGATTATTGCAAAGGATGCGGGATTTGTATCGCAAATTGTCCCGTAGACGCAATAACTAAACAAGACGAGACAAGGTGAGGTGAGTATATGAAAACAGTAATGAATGGAGATTTCGCTGCATCTTACGGTGCCATGACCTCAGATGTTAAGTTTGTTGCCGCCTATCCTATCACACCGCAGACATTGATCGTGGAGAAGCTTTCCGAATTGGTTGCTGATGGTGAGCTGGAAGCGAGTTTTGTAAAGGTTGAATCGGAACATTCCGCCATGGCGGCATGTATCGGAGCTCAGGCGGCGGGAATAAGAACATTTACGGCAACCTCTTCTCAGGGATTATTGCTGATGTGTGAGGTTCTTCATTGGGCCGCGCGCGCCAGATTACCAATAGTTTTAGCCAATGTTAACAGAGCAATTGCTCCCGGATGGTCCATTTGGGCGGATGCGCAGGATTCAATTTCTCAGAGAGATACAGGCTGGATGCAGGTTTATGCGGAGAATAATCAGGATGTTTACGACTCTATTCTTATGGCATATAAGATCGCGGAAGACAATGATGTCCTCCTCCCTATGATGGTAAACCTTGATGCATTTTTCCTTTCTCACACATCCGAGGTCGTTGATCTAATCGATAATGACAAAGCAAAGGAATTTCTGCCGGCATATGACCCAGAATATAAACTGGACCCGAATAATCCGCGCGCCTTCGGTGCATTGACCTCCCCGGAGCACTATTTTGAATTCACATATAAGATGTTCGAGGCAATGGAAGTCGCAAAAAAGAAGATCACGCAAGTAGGAAAGGAATTCGGAGATATTTTTGGAAGATACTATGATATGACCGAATCATACAAGATAGATGATGCAGAAACCGTACTCGTAACTTTCGGAACGATCGCAGGGACCGCAAAGGAATCGGTTGACAGATTAAGAAAAGAAGGCAAGAAGGTCGGCAATCTCAAGATAAGAGTGTTTCGGCCGTTCCCGGCGGAGCAGATAATCGATGCCTTGAAGAACGCAAAGAGGGTCGTTGTCATCGACAGAGATTACTCATACGGGAATGAAGGTGCCTTTTACACGGAAATAAAGGGCGCCCTCTATGACGCGAATTTGAGAATAGACACATATGGAATGATCGCAGGCCTGGGAGGCCGGGATGTCTCTACCGCCGTTATAAAAGAAATAGTTGAGAAGGCGGAAACATCAGAACCGAATAAAACCTATTTTATAGGAGTGAAGAGATGAACGAAAAGAAAGAACTCAGATTAAGTATTCCTAAGGAAGAGGTTTTACAGCCGGGTCATCTTGCATGCCAGGGCTGCGGAGCCTCACTTGCTATGAGATATGCGCTGAAAGCCCTGGGAAGAGATATCATCGTTGATATCCCCGCATGCTGCTGGGCAGTAATAGACGGGCCGTTTCCGTATTCAGCAACGAATATACCTATATATCATACCGCGTTTGAAACTGCAGCCGCAGTTGCCGCTGGTGTGACCAATGGGTTGAAAGCCATCGGCAATGACCACACAACGGTTATGGCATGGGCGGGTGACGGCGGTACCTTTGATATCGGGATTCAGGCGCTTTCCGGCGCAGCTGAAAGAAATGACGATATTATTTATACGGTTTATGATAATGAAGCCTATATGAA
Source organism: Candidatus Atribacteria bacterium (assembly GCA_048635215.1). Taxonomy (GTDB): domain Bacteria; phylum AUK180; class AUK180; order AUK180; family AUK180; genus JAGLWT01. Next base: position 2,850 of record JAIVYW010000106.1, on the reverse strand, counting down.
TACCGGCATTCAGAGATCTTCGGCAACTCCCCACGGTGCCTGGACAACTACTACTCCTGTCAAGCATTATAGAAAGGGTTGGAAAAAGGACCTCGATTCCATTATGGTAGCACACGGCATTCCCTATCTGGCGACGGCTTCTATCGCTTATCCCGAGGACATGATCAAGAAATTTCAAAAGGCTCAGAAGATCAAAGGAACTAAGTTCATACATGTTTACGCTCCCTGTCCTACAGGGTGGAAATCTGATCCTGCGATGACGATTCATCTGGCGAAGATGGTAGTTGAGACCAACATTTTCCCTCTTTATGAAGTGGAGAACGGCAAGTACAAGATCAATATTAAACCCAAGAACCGTAAGCCGCTTGATGAGTATCTGGCAATGCAGGGCAGATTCAAACATCTTCCGCAAGAAGAGATCGAATATCTCCAGAAAACATTTGACGAGAAATGGGAGATACTTCTTAAGAAAGAAGAACATTTCGGCTGATCTGCTGTTCGCTTACAGAAAATTTACGCAAAGGGCCAGTGCCTTTTTTTGACTTATTGGTGTTTTTTAGTTAAAATTTACTATTGAGGTGTGATATGAAAAGAAAAACCGTGATATTTGTACTTACTCTTGCTTTATTGTTAACAGGATTTGCAGGCCATGCTTCCACATTCTTCTATGATGAATTGGTAGGGGAGAATGGTTTAGATATTTTTCTGGGCCCGAAGATACTGACAGACCCGGACAACCCTTCCGAGAAGGAATACTGGTTCTTCTCTTCGATCTCTCCCGAATTGAATCTTGGGATGATCTCATTGGGTCTGGATCTTCAATTCCAATACAATCTTTCCGACGGGGAATTTTACTCAGAGGACTGGGATACTGTTGAAGGTATAATCAGAAAGATAAGGTTTATCAAATTCGGCGGCAGGGGAACTAAATATTTCTTCCGATTCGGCGAATTGAAGGGAGCTTTCCTGACCCCCGGCGTTCTCATGTCCGGGTACGACAATACCGCTGTCCTTGATCAGGAGAAGCGGGGTATCGAAGGCGCATTGGATTTCGGAATGGCTGGTGTCGAACTTATGATCAATGATATCACCGCTCCTTATGTGATCGGTGCCCGGCTCTTTTACAGGCCGCTTAAAAAGACCAAGCTTCTATTTCTTTCAGGAGCTGAGCTCGGCCTCTCCTATGCAGGTGATGTAAAAGCTCCAATGGTCTTAACCGGATTGGTGTGGAGTGAGGAATTAGGTGACACTGTAACGGCAGTGATGTTGGATGAAGATGGAGATGCCATTGCAGAATATGAGACATTTTCATCGTATGCTGTTGATATTAATGTTCCTTTAACAAAATTCGGCATCCTTACCACTGGAGTTTACGGCGCTGCGGGATTCCAGGCTAAGGCAGGAAGCGGATTATTCGTAGGCGCATATGCCAAAACCATTTTTAATATTCAGATCTCAATGGAATATAGAAATATCACACCTGATTTTATGATAAATTATTTTGACGAGACCTATGATGTGGACAGATGGAATTATGCCGGCACATTAGTATCCAAGTATGATACACTTCAGGGCTTGGCCGCACTTACCGATCTCGGTATTCTGGAAGGCAGAAGAAGCGGCATATTCGGAGAGATCGCGGGAAATCTTATGGACAAGATACTGATCAGCGGCAGTTATGAAGATCTTGAAGGGCCCGCGAATGGCGTCTTGCGTATTAAACTGGATGCTACGCGTTTTATAGACAAAGTAAAAGCTACGCTTGTATATACTCAGATGGCAGTTGACCACCCGAAGGATATTTTCACTATAGATGACAGAAGTTTTATTGTTGCGAAGATCAATTATGCGATAAACAATTTTCTTCTTTTGTCCATGGATTACAAGAGGATCTACCAGTATAATGAGATTACCGGAACATATGATCCTGTGTCAAGCCTGACACCTACGCTGCTTTTTAGTATTGATTTTTAAGGTCTTGATGCGATTAGTTCTCCTTGATTATTCTGGGGAGAACGAGTATAATACATTTCGATTTGTTCTATGACAGGGGAAATGGTGGGCGGTTAGTTCAGTTGGTTAGAACGCATGCTTCACACGCATGAGGTCGGTGGTTCGAGTCCACTATCGCCCACCATTTCCCTAATCAAATGAGGTAAAGGCGGTTAGTTCTGCTATTCTTATCGAGAAGAATAGCTTGAAGTTTTCAACGAGATTTATTTTGAAAACTTTGCGTTGGTTGCAGAGTTTTTAGCAAAACTCCAAGCTGAGTCTGTTCAGATTGACTCAGCACGCATCGCTTATCCGGGGACGGAGCTCGTATTTTGTAAACCTAATAATCTAATTTCATCTGTTGTTACAGGTTTACATAATCAACCTCACGTCCCGCAGGCTGATATTATACAGTGCCTAATTATTGTTACGATAGAAGCTAAGGGGATAAACAAAACTACGGATATTTTATTATCACCTATTTCTTCTTTATATTTCCCCACTTTACACTCCACACTTCACACTTCACACTCAGTCTGCATGGCAGACTGATGAGTCCACTATCGCCCACCATTTGCCAATTCAATTGAAGGGGCGGGTAGTTCTGCTATTCTTTTCAAGAAGAATAGCTTGAAGTTTTCAACGAGATTTATTTTGAAAACTTTGCGTTGGTTGCAGAGTTTTTAGCAAAACTCCAAGCTGAGTCTGTTCAGATTGACTCAGCACGCATTGCTTATCCGGGGACGGAGCTCGTATTTTGTAAACCTAATAATCTAATTTCATCTGTTGTTACAGGTTTACATAATCAACCTCACGTCCCGCAGGCTGATATTATACAGTGCCTAATTATTGTTACGA
>JAIVYW010000105.1:0-6054 GCA_048635215.1 Candidatus Atribacteria bacterium | reverse complement strand
GAAATGATCACCTATTATTTCGGCTGCTTGCTCGTGAGAAATAATTCGCCCTATTTTAAATAATTTTAGCACCGGTGTCACGATTAACTTCCATATAATGCCGGCGTTTATTATCAGGTATGCATAAAAAACAATTGTTCTCTCAACAATACCAAAGTGGGCAAAATGCTCAAGTATTATCACCAACAGGTAGAAAACCAAAAGCACGGCCACGCTATAAATAAACCCTTTTAGTACCAGGTTTTTATAGTACTTTCTGATAAATTCATCAAGCTCTTAAAGGATAACTCCATTGAGGCTTCAATTATCGGTAAGGTGAATGAAAGCGGGATAATAAGAGTTTTTGAGAATGGTGAAAGCAATGTCCTCGAACATCCGGAGACAGATCCTTTCTGGGGAGCATTCGCCAAGGCATTTCGGGATTAAATGAGCTGAATCAAAAATGAGGCTAGAGGTTAGAGGTTAGTTGGGGAAAGAGAACCAGCATGAACTTTCAGCTTATCAATCTATTACTATTCTCTAACCTTGCAACAAGGCATTTAAAGCTCCCTAAGAATAGACCTTAATTCCTTATCTTCTATGTCTTTATCTGCAGTTTGAAGAAATTCTCGAAGATCAATACCCGTCCGCTCCATATAAAGAGATGCCTGGAGACCCATCTCAAATCGGTCCAGATCCTTGACTAAAGCTCCTTCAGGAGTCCTTCTGTATTCAAAGTCCTTCCATAATTCAAATAGCTCGGACCCATTAGGAAGTTTTGACAGTATCTTTTCCACTTCCTCTTCCTCTATCGCGCTTTTAGATTCATGTGGAAATTCATCACGGGGAGTGATGTCCCCCAATACGGTCTCTCCCAATTCGTGTATGAGGGCGATCTTCATCGCCTTCTCCTGATCAAGTCCCCTCTCTTTGGCGACAAGCATGGCAAGCAGGGCCACACCGAAGGTGTGACTCGCAACATCTTCACTATTAGGGACTCCCACAAGCTTCCAGCCTCTTCGTGGAAGGTCTTTTAGAGTAAGGGCGCGTAAAACCAATTCCAATATCTCTCTCATTTGAAATTATAGCATATAATTTCAAATGAAAGAAGTACGGGAAGGGTAAAGATTGTTCAAAAGTTCAAAGGTTCCAAGTGGTGAAATCGGTGATAGGATGATAAGGTGATAGGTTGATAGGTTGGTAGGTGGGGAAAAGATCGTTAAAAGGTTAAAAGGTGGAGAGGAAAGCGTTCAAAAGTTCAAATGTTCAAGGTTAAAAGGTGGAGAGAAGGAAATAAAGATGGATTATCGGGTCAAACCCGATAATGACGGGTGCAGGGTTTTTCTCCTTTCCCATTATTCACTGTTCACTATTCACTATTATTTATCCACCTACAACCTTATCACCCTATCAACTTATCATCGACTATCAAGCAAGCTCAAGATAGAAGAAGAATTCAACCCCGGTAAGTCCCTCACTTTTAATGAATAGCCTTGATTTGTGATTTCTCAGGATCTTCTGAGATATGTAAAGACCCAGTCCGGTTCCGGGAAATTTTCTATCGAGGCCGCCGCCGGACTGGTAGAATTTTTCAAATATCTTCTCCTGCTCTTCCTTGGGGATCGCCATCGCATCGTCTTCCACCGAGAGGCGCACTCTGCCGTCCTTTTCATCAATGATATTCACGGATATAGTGTTTCCGGTTTCGGTAAACTTCAGGGCATTCAAAAGAAGGTTTTCAAGAACGATGGATATTTGAGCGGGATTGCCCTTGATCTCGATATCCGCAAGAGTCGCTTTAAATATTCGGCCTTCCTTTTCACACACTTCACTGAATTCTTCAGCAAGCGGGTTAAATATCTCCATGACCGAAAAGTTCTTCATGGCTACCGTTTCATGCTCCTTATCAAGTTCACCCATATTAAAAAGATCGCTTACTGTATTGAAAAGCCGCTTCACATTCTTTTCCATTGTGCTAAGGCGTTTCTGACTTTTTGAGTCCTGAAGGCGGTCATCATTTTTTAAAAGGTCCACATATCCGCTCAAAATCGTGATCGGGGTTTTCAATTCATGCGAAATATTGGAAACATATTCCGTTTTTAGAAGATCGGCATCCTTTAATTTTTTCACTGAGCTGTCAAGCATTTTATTCTTTATCTCGATATCTCTTTTATATCCTTCCAATATATGCGTTTGGAGAACCTTTCCTTGAAATTCGATATTTCTAACGATCGCAATAAGAAAAATGAAACTGACGGAAATGATGGCCCTCGGTATAGAGAACATGAGTTGATCTTTATCGGTAGTAAATATGTAGAGAACGATAGAAATGAATACAATAGATGAGAAAAAGAAAACCGCAAGTCCTTCCTTAGGAATGATCAGGAACGCTGTGATGACCAGCAGGCACAGAACAAAGACATAATAATCATGGCCGTAGTATAAGAGCTCATTTATTTGAAGGGCTGTAACGCTTATCAATGAGATCACGATCAAGGTAGTGAAAAGGGCCCAAGTATATTTTATCCGGTCTCTTAAGATATATACCGGCAGATACAAGGCAAAAAGGATCAAACCCGAAGCGAGAAGAAATGGCTGCGACAAATTACCCCTAACGATCACATTTATTAAATATGCCGCAAGTAAGACCATAGATAGGAGTAGATTGATGGGAATGATCTTCCTTATCAAGGCCTCATTTGCCTTAAGACGCTCCTTATGTAATAATGTGCGTATCAATTGTTTTTCTGAATCGGGATTCAACTTAATCCTTCCTCGGCAGCGCTCAGGTCAAAATAGAAAGTACTCCCCTTCTTTTCCTGACTTATCAGGCAGAGGCTGGACTTATGCTTCTCCGCGATCTGTCTTGCGATATACAGGCCGAGACCGGTTCCCCCGTATTTTCTGGAAAGGCCGCCTTCCGCCTGATAGAATTTATCAAAGATGCGGTCTTTGTCCTTCTCGGATATGCCGATACCCTGATCGATCACCGAGATGCGCACTTTTTTGCCATTAGGCTCAGCCTTAATAAGAATTTCAGAACCTTCATGAGAATATTTTACCGCATTGATCAATAAATTCTCTATAAGCACCGAAATATCTCCGCAATTGCCCATCACATATCTGTCATCGGAAACAAGTAAATTCAATTCTCTTTTATTCTCAAGGAAGAAATCACTATAATCATCTTTTATCTGAGAAAATAGTATATCCAGGGAAAAAGGCTCCATGGAAGTTGCCTTATTAATGTTATCGACGCGTGAAAAATTAAAAAGATCGGTCACGGTATCAAAAAGACGCTTCACATTGCGGTCCATGGTTTCCAGTCGGCGCGAAGCGGGATCAGAACGGATCTCTTCATCATTCTTGAGCAGTTCAAGATTTCCCATTAAAATAGTGATCGGCGTTTTGAGCTCATGAGAAATATTTGAAATATAGTCCGTTCTCTGCGCATTCATCTCCTCTATTTTCTCAATTGATTGATCAAGCACTTTATTCTTAATAAGAAGTTTGCTATTAAGAGCTTTGACTTCCTCCTGTACGATCACGCGTTTCTTTAAATTTTTATCCCGCATGGATGTGAACAACACTCCGAGGAAAATCCCTACTGTACCATTAGTAATATTCCCCAGGACATGTTCCTTGGCGGGTTGAAATAAGAATACCAAAACAAGAAAGACGGCCATTGTGGAAATCCCCAGAAATATAGCATCACGTAAAGTAAAGATCAAAGAAATGTGGATCAACAATACGGCAATAATAAATACTGCGGCATCATGTGAAGTGTCAAACTCATGCAACTGCATCAGAATAACTGCGATGAATGCTAAGATAATTACAACCGTGAACGTATTCCTAACATTTGGTATATGCTTCCTGAATACAAAAAATATGCTGAAAGTAAGGATCATCACAAGATGGCCTATCGCAACAACATTCCCGGGAAAAGTTGTTAAATCCCTAGTGATGATATCTATTATTAGTAGGATTGTAAAAATAACTATTATCGGTAGTGAAAAATTCTCAAGAGATTGTCTATTGAGGGTAACTCTTTCCCTTTTGATTTCTTTTCTTATATTATCCTTGTTTACTTCAACTGTCCCCATTTTGTATTTTATCACATTTTTACCGAGAGACAAAGAAAACAATGAATATATTTTTCGTCTGCCGTCAAAAACAATGTACGCGGGCAGTGGAAAATATCGTTCAAAAGTTGAAATGTTCAAGGTTCCAAGTTGAGAAATAGGTGATAAGGTGATAGGCATAAGTATAGTGAATAGTGACGCTACGCAGAGCACAAGCAATGCTGAGCTTGCTCAGCAAGTCTGAAGTGTGAAGTGCGAAGTGTAAAGTGGGTCTGCTTCGTAGTACCGAAGCGTTCAAAAGTTCAAATGTTCAAGGTTAAAAGTGGTGAAATCACCTTCTCCTTCCCCACTTCGTACTTCGCACCTCGTACCTCGTACTGTTTTTATCACCTCGTACATCGCACTTCGTACTTCGTACTCAGTCTGCACAGCAGGCTGATTTATTTCTCTATCGTGGTTCCAGTCTTGCCCTCTACCGCTCGCATAAGATTCTCAGGATCTGTAATGATCGCCTTCTTTCCGCCAGCTTCAAGATAATCGATAACTGCCTTGATCTTGGGAAGCATCGAACCCGGAGCGAAATGCCCGGCCGCCATATATTCCTTGGCCTGCTCCACTGTGATATGATCTAGTTCCTTCTGATCAGGTTTTCCGAAATTGAGGGCAACTTTCTCCACCGCAGTTGCGACAATAAAGACATCAGCCTGAATATTGCCCGCCAGAAGTGCGCTTGCATTGTCCTTGTCAATAACCGCCGCGACACCGGTGATATCACCCTTTTCATCTTTTATCACCGGAATACCGCCTCCGCCAACACAGACTACGATAAAATTTTCATCAAGCAGTTTCTTTATTGCGTTTATCTCGATGATCTCCACAGGCAGAGGAGAAGCCACAACCCTTCGGTATCCCCTTCCTGCATCCTCAACTACTGCCCATCCAAGCTTTTTCTTCTCTTCGATCTCTTCTTTTGTATAGAAGGGACCGATGGGTTTGCTTGGATTCTTGAAAGCATCGTCATCTTTATCCACCAACACCTGAGTAACCAGAGTTACTGCCTGTCGGTCTGTTATGCCTTTTTTACGAAGAATATTGCCAACGGCACGCTGAAGAGCGTAACCGATCGCGCCCTGCGTATCCGCACCACAGGCATCCAGAGGAACTGAGTGAAGCTGTTTTGATGCTATCTCAGCTCTCAGAAGGATAAAGCCGACCTGTGGGCCGTTCCCATGGGTAATGACCACATCATGGCCTGCCTTTACAAGCTCGGTAATATGATCTGCTGTCTCCATAATACAATCGAACTGGTCCGCAACTGTCTGATGCTGTTTATCCTTGATCAGAGAGTTACCGCCTATAGCTATTACTATCCTACTCATCATTTACTCCTACTCACCCATTGTAAGCGCCATAACGGCTTTCTGGGCATGAAGCCTGTTCTCCGCTATGTCCACACAGATGGACCTTTTGCCGGAAGCTACTTCATCGGTTACTTCATGACCCCTGTCAATAGGCATGGGGTGCGAAAAAAGTCCGTTATCGGTAAGTTTCATCTTTTCTTCATCACAGATCCAGTCAGTGTACGGAAGTGCTTTTTTAACCTCGTCCTCTTTGTGTAATTCACCATCATGATATGCATCAACACTCATCCAGTTTCTGGAATATACCACATGAGCATCTTCATATGCTTCAGCGGGATCATGGCTTATAGAGAAATCCATTCCGTTCTCGGCGCAGTTCTTTTTTGTCCACTCACAGACCTGAGGGTCAAGGTCATACCCTTTCGGGTAGGCAACTCGGACATTCATTCCCATCCTTGAACAGATGAGCATGGATTCCTGAACACTGCAATGAGATCTTGCCAGAGCGCCATGGCCCCAGACATGAACTATGGTTTTACCCTTCAGCTCTTTACCGAGATGGGCTCTGTATCCTTGAATATCCGCAATTCCCTGGCAGGGATGATATTTGTCATGTGCCATACTTATAA
>JAIVYW010000104.1:0-6101 GCA_048635215.1 Candidatus Atribacteria bacterium | reverse complement strand
CTTTGAACTGGATAAAATGATCCTGGAGTTCTCAAAAGAATCCCTGGAGGAGATCGCCCGCCGCGCCAGCTCAAAGAAAATGGGTGCACGCGGATTGAGGTCTATCGTGGAAGAGCTCCTGAAGAATCTCATGTTTGAAGCCCCTTCCATCAAGAATATCGAAAAGATAATAATTTCCGAAGAAGTGGTCAAAGGCAAGAAAAAACCCGCGATACTTAAAAAGGATAAAACTAAATAATGGAAAAAAAGCCGATAACGCTCCCCTTGATCCCGCTGAGAAATATGGTGGGATTCCCACGAACGATCTTTCCGTTCCTGGTTGGAAGAAATAAATCGATCTTAGCCCTCAAGGCAGTTAAGAACGGAAGCCTGATATTCCTTTCTTCACAGAAAGACGGCGCATTAGAGGAGCCCGGGATTAAGGATATCGAACCCTTCGGTATTGTCGGAAAGGTCTTGAAGAAAAAGAATGAATTTGATAATACGGTAAAGGTCCTCATACATTCTCTTGAAAAGGCGCGTATCCTGAAATTGATAGCAAAGGAACCCTATTTTCTGGTCAAGGTGGAATATGTTCCCTTCAAAGGCAAGATCACTAAAAAGGTAATAGCGACTGCAAAAGAGATAGTGGAAACCTTCGAGCACCTCTTACATCTGTCGATGGGGAATTCCCCCGCGGACGAGGAAATGCTGGAAAGGATCCGTATCGAGTCAAATCCGGTACAGATAGCGATGAATGTCGCCTTCCAGCTGCCGATCCCGTATAAAACAAAACAGCGTCTTCTGAATATCGATAAGGTCGGTGAATTCCTTGACCAACTCTTGTCTGTGATAAATAATGAATATGAGATCGCGGTGCTGCAGACCAAGATCCGTGATGATGTAAAGCATAAGATCGACGACGCGCAGAAGCGCATTCTTTTGAATCAGCAGATCGAATCGATCAAAAAGGAACTCAATGAGATCGACGGCGGCGGCGGTGAGATAGATGAATTAAAAGATAAAATACTTGATGCCGGCATGCCGAAAGAAACTGAGGAGAAGGCCCTGAAAGAATTGGGCAAATTGGACTATACTCCCAGCTACTCTCCCGAATATACGGTTATTTTGAATTATCTGGATTGGATGACCTCTATTCCCTGGAAGAAGCATACGGATGATTCGCACGATATTATTAAAGCGAAGGCCATACTTGAAGAAGACCATTGGGGCCTGGATAAGATCAAGGAGCGCATACTTGAAGTCCTTGCTGTTCGCCAATTGTCCGATGTTAAAAAAGGCCCGGTCCTCTGCTTTGTCGGCCCTCCCGGTGTGGGCAAGACCTCATTGGGAAAGTCAATAGCCCGTGCAATGGACAGAAAATTCGTTCGAATTTCCTTAGGCGGTGTTAGGGACGAGGCCGAAATACGGGGACATAGAAGGACATATATCGGAGCACTGCCGGGAAAAATACTTCAGACCATGAAGCGTGCCGATGTTGTTAACCCCGTTTTTCTCATGGATGAAATAGATAAGCTTGCCTCTGATTTCCGCGGAGACCCTGCGTCTGCCTTGCTCGAGGTCCTTGATCCCGAGCAGAACTTCATGTTCAATGACCATTATCTCGATGTGGATTATGACCTTTCAAAGGTGTTTTTCATTACAACGGCAAATAATATTTACTCCGTTCCCGAACCCCTGCGCGACAGAATGGAAGTGATCTTTCTTTCAGGATATACCTCTTTGGAAAAGTATCATATTGCTAAAAATTATCTGATCCCCCGTCAGGTGAAGGAGAACGGCCTCAAGCCGGAGCAGATCAAATTCTATAAGTCCGGAACAATGAAGATAATAGAATCCTACACACTTGAATCCGGTGTCAGAAATCTTGAAAGACAGATCGGAAAGATCTGTAGAAAGGTAGCCACAAAGATCGTCGAGAACGGCGGACCGCTTCCGGAAGCCGCTTTGATCAAGAAAGACAGTGTACGGGAATATTTGGGAGTTAAAGAGTACCACTCCTCCAAATTAGACAAGAATAATCGTATCGGCGTTGTCAATGGCCTGGCGTGGACCAGATACGGCGGCGTTCATCTTTCCATTGAATCGGTAATGACCCCGGGCACAGGAAAGATCGCCATCACAGGCCAGATCGGAAAAGTGATGAAAGAATCTGCTCAGATCGCTTTATCATTGATAAAGGCCAATCATAAGAAACTTGGAATAGACCCATCCAAATTCAAGAAATTCGATATGCATCTTCACATTCCCGAGGGAGCCATTCCGAAAGACGGGCCTTCCGCTGGCATCACCATTGCGACCTCAATGCTTTCTACTTATATAAATAAGCCGGTACGCTGGAATTGCGCTATGACGGGCGAACTTACCTTGAAGAATAAGGTGCTTCCCATAGGCGGATTAAAGGAAAAACTCCTCGCTGCCCTGCGCATCGGGATCAAACATGTTATCATTCCACAGGAGAACATGGTAACATTATCGGATATTCCGGCTGAGATCAAGGATAGACTTGAGATCACTCCTGTTTCCAATATCGCTGATATCTGGGAGCACCTCTTTCAGATCACCCTATGAGCCGAAGCGAGAAATTCACACTTAAACGGGCGCAGAAATTACATGAGAGGAAAGCCAGATATATAGAGGGCCATACACTCGTCGAAGGCGTGAAGATCATTAAGGATATTTACAAGATCACCCCCGCGACGATCTTCATCGATTCAGCGCAGTCGAACAAATTGAAGGCTCATATCGACCATTTTGGAAATCGAAAGGGTGTTCACATCGTATATCTTTCTCCAAAAGAGATCTCACAATTATCTGTCACAAAAAAGAATCAGGGCATCATTGGCGTCTATCCCTTCAAGATCCCGCGTGAAGCGACCGCGCCCGAATCCGGAAACGCCCTGCTTTTTATTAATAATCAGGATCCCTCTAATATGGGTAATATCATTAGAACTGCTGTGTGGTTCGGGATCAAGGACTTATACCTATACCAATGTGTCGATCCATTTAATCCGAAGGCCATCCGTTCTTCAGTCGGCAGTCTTTTCAAGCTCAGGTTCAATGCGGTGAAAAATCTGCATGAATTTCTGTCAAGTTCCAATGCTAAAAAGATCGGCATCACGGAGAAAGGCCAGGGGCTTCTCAGCGAACATCATTTTGCCGATGACGCAATTTACATTTTTGGAAATGAAGGCAGCGGCATTCCTGCTGATATCTTGAATGTATGCGATACGAAAATTCAGATCAGCGGATCCGGACGCATTGATTCTTTGAACCTTCAAACCTCTTTTGCGATATTCGCATATGAGATGTTCCGAAATTCCAAATGATAGATACACATTGCCATCTTGATTCAAAACAGTATTCCGATCTTCCCGCAGTGCTAGATCTCGCGGTGGAGCAAGGATTATCTCACATAATCGTACCATCACTGACCCGCCGCTCGTGCCTATCCGTAAAAGAACTTTCCGAGAAACATTCCATCATCGTTCCCGCCTATGGCATTCATCCGGAGGAGGGGAAAGATGAAGACTTAAATACCCTGGAACAATTTCTGGCCCCGTTTCTTAAAGATACCGTTTTGGGCGAGGTCGGCTTGGATTATCACAATATTTTCTGTCCGGTAAAAAAGCAGAAGCAGCTGCTTGAGCTTCAATTATCCATCGCGGAGAAGTTGTCAATACCGGTGATCGTACATTCAAGGGACGCATATGAAGATACCAGGGATATTGTCAGGAATTTTGACCTGCCCCGTGTTGTTTTCCACTGTTTTCCCTATGGCAAACAAGAGGCCGGCGAACTTTTGGATCTTGATTATTTTTTGTCCTTTACCGGCATCATCACCTTCAAGAACGCTTCTGAAATGAGAGAAGTGGTAAAATATGTCCCCATACAAAAGCTCATGGCGGAAACGGATGCACCGTATCTTACCCCCGCTCCTTATCGGGGTAAATTGAATATGCCGCATTATGTCGAATATGTAATCCGTGCCATCGGAGAGATAAAAGAGATCGATTTTTCCGATGCAGATGAACAACTCACGGCTGTCGCCCGTCAATTTTTCTCCTTATAATTTGTAATTTATCCGAAAAGCAGTTAGAATTAAGTGTGAAAAGGGAATTATACCTGGCAATATTTCTTATTCTGATACATGTTTCGGTATTTTCCGTATCAATTCATCAATTGGAATCCGAGGATCATATCCCCTATAAAGCAGAGGGTTCCAGGTTATTCACCACACAGGCGGAGGCCTCGGCTTTGAAAGGGACGGTCTTTGGGTTCCTTCCCTATTGGGAGGTTTCTACCGCTAATATCCGTTTTGACCTTCTTTCACATATAGCATTGTTCTCCTATCATTTTGATCCTGCCGACGGCGCGATCATTGAGCGCAACGGCTGGCCGAACCTCTCTTTGACAAATACCGCGCATGCTGCGGGAGCCAAGGTCATCCTATGCGTTACGAACTTTTATTCAGGATATGACTATTCAGGTTTTCTTGACAATACCACTGCCAGGAACAATTTGATCGCCGCGTTGATCTCCGAAGTTGAGTCCACCGGACTTGACGGCGTAAATATCGATTTTGAAGGTATCAGTTTGAGCCAGAAAAGCGCCTTTGTCTCATTCATTACCTCTCTGAACGATGGTCTGAAGAGCTCTGATCCTTCATATGAGCTCTCCCTTTGCGGCCCCGCGGTTGATTGGCTCGGCGCTTATGATTATGATCTGTTGGCACTGAACTCGGACGGGATCTTTATAATGGCATATGATTATCATTGGAGCGGCGATTCTCAGGCGGGCCCGGTGGCACCTTTATCGCCCAGTGTGTTATGGGGGGATCATTCGGTGCAGTGGACCATAGAAGATTATATTACCTGGGGTATTTATACGGATAAATTTATTCTGGGATTACCATATTATGGCTATGATTGGCCGGTGAACGCCGATATTGTACCGGCTGACACTCTTGGCAATGCTACCGCAAGAACATATTCATACGCTGTCGATTCATCGCTCATCCACGGTAACCTTTGGAACACTGATTCCAATGTGCCGTATTACAAATACATTGACGGCGATTATCGGCAATGCTGGTACGATAATAAGTTCTCCATTTCCAAAAAGATCGATATGGCAGATAATTATTCCCTTCAGGGGATCGGCATCTGGGCATTGGGATATGAAGATGACAAGGAAGAACTATGGGACCTTATTGAGAGTAAATACGGTTCAAATGAAGCTGTCAAAGCGCCTCTAATATATCCTAATCCCACCCGTGGAGATTTCCGATTGGATATCGAAGATTTTGAATATGTTGACATTACCGTCAGGGACATAAGCGGGGAGAAGATATTTTCAATGGAAAATGTTGAAAGCTCGACGATCATCGAATTAAAGAATAAAGAAGGTGAATATCTCCCCCCGGGAGTATATATTGTTACTATCGTCAGGTCCGGCCAGGCATTTCACGCTAAAGCGGCTATGGTGTACTGATTCATAAATACGATGACAGTCGTTCGCACAGCGAACGAAGTGTGAAGGGTGAAGTCTGGTGTGTAAAGTGAGGAGAACAAAACAATATCCACACCCGTAACCGGAAATTCAATATTTCGAATATATCATTAAATTATCCGTAAAAAAATATAGAACGCCGGAGCTATCAGCCTACGGGACGGAAGGTTGAATATTTTAACTAAATACATCCAATTTAGACAAATAAGTGGGTTGAAAAATTCACCACCTCCGTCCCTGGAGGATTAGGGTGGGTGGAGGGAGAATGGGTGTAGAATCATATGGAAATATTCTTCACACATATCTGAACGATATCCCTCTCGCTTTTGTCATTCTCCTGAGCAGTTGGCCATTTTTCTTCCTTCTATTCGTTTTTTGCTACTCTCTCTTCTCTGCTTCTCTCCCACACTCGAGCACGGCGCAGCCGTGCGCCCAACCGAGAGTTCCGGAAGGCGTGACCGTTCATTAGAGCTTTTAGAGGCAGGAACGAATGTTCGAGGAAAAATGACATGCTGTCTGAGAGAGGAAATTTCCGAACGAGTTCATGCATTTTAATGAGTGTATGCTTCGGTCCGAAGGAAAAAGCGAAA
>JAIVYW010000103.1:0-6133 GCA_048635215.1 Candidatus Atribacteria bacterium | reverse complement strand
CTCGTCAATAAAGACAAATATTCTCCTTTGCCGGTCAACACCTTTATCCTTCAATATTTGCCAGAAGTCATTGAAATCTTTTAGGTTTTGCAATAGGCTAAAATCATAAATATTTTCCAGGTCAAAGTAAACAATTTGGGACGGAGGGGTGTCATTATTCAATAACCACTTGATTAATAGATATAAAAGCGAGGTCTTGCCGGTTTGCCTTGCGCCGGTTAAAAGAACAATATTTTCCGGGATCTTCACTCCCGGGAGAAAATGCGTGTTCTCACGATGCTTTGTTATATTTTCCAAAGTCTCGGGAAAGTGGTCCCAAATGGTGACTATGCCGCCATCTGAAATATTGTTATTCAGCAGAATTGCGAGGGCTGTACCCCATCCGCCGGAACCGAGCACCGTAATTTTCATGGTAGATTATACAGATTTGAAAAGGAAAAATCAAGTTTTTTTCAATTATATCGGGCGATTACAAGGATTGTCGGAATTTCAGAAAAGTTTCTTCTCTTGTCTTTTAACCAACCTCGCTATATTTGCGCGGTGTTTCAGTATAACGAACAGGGAGATGAGAATCAGAAATATTTTTTGCCCAAAGGTGAAAGGAAATAGGAATGTTTGGACAAATACCGTGACAGCACCTAAGATCGAAGCGAGCGAAACGATATGGAAAATAGCAAATAAAGCGGCAAAAACAACAAATGCGATAAGCACCTGTAACGGAAATAACACCAGCATTACACCAAAGGTTGTAGCAACGCCTTTGCCGCCTTTAAAAGAAAGGAAAACGGAAAAGACATGACCCAGGACAAGAACAGCTCCGCAGATGACCAAGGAATCATTTATATCAAGAAAGGGCGGAAGAAGATCCGGAAATGCCCTTAAAAGAAGGAGCGGTCCGGCGGATTTGAGAGCATCCAGCAGAAGCGAGATCACTCCCCAAAATACCCCGATTACCCTGAATGCGTTTGTGGCGCCGACATTTCCAGAACCTATCGTTCTCAGGTCTTTACCTGAAACCAATCTTACTATAATAAAGGAAAAGGGGATGCTGCCGATAAGATAGAGCAACGGAAATATCAGGAACCAGAGCCTCATCTTCTCTCCACAAGGTCTATTTGAAGGGGTATGCCCTGAAGTCCCAATTTCTCGGTGAGCCGCTTCTCCAAGAATCTGATAAGTGTTTTATTCACATGCCTTTTGGAGTTGATGAACAGTTTGAAAGTGGGCGGGCGGTTATCCGTCTGCGTACCGTAATACATCTTGAAGCTGCGTGAGGCGGAAGGGAGATTATCGGCCATGATGAGCTGAAATACGGAATTCAACTTCGAGGTCGGAAATTTTATCCGGTACTTCTGGAAGTAAACGAAAGCAGCATCCATCACCTTGCCTACATTCTGACCCTGCGTCGCCGATATGACCTCAATGCCTACGCCCGGGAAAAAGGAGAATTTATCCTTTATCTCCTGGTCCAGGGATTTTCTTTTTTCATGCCTGTCCGTGTCCACAAGATCCCATTTATTCCCCAGTATCAAAAGGCATTTCTGCCGGTTTCGAACAAGCGCTGCGATCTTCTGGTCCTGCACTGTCAAGCCCTTCTCTATGTCGAACATGAGAAAGACGATGTCAGAACGCTCAATTGACTTTATGGTCCTCAGTATAGAATACACCTCTACCTTATTATTTACCTTGGCCTTTCTTCTCAAGCCGGCGGTGTCTATAAGAGTTACTGCGATACCATGGAATTTTATCTCTGAATCTACTGAATCCCTGGTAGTCCCCGGCATTTCAGAGACGATCATCCTTTTTTTCCCCAAAAGGAAATTCACAAGACTGGATTTCCCGGAATTGGGCTGGCCGACTATGGCGATCTTCATATTATCATCGACCTTCTTGGCCGCCTTTCTTATGCTCGGTAATTTCACAGCGATCTCATCTATCGCGTCGGTGAGTGTCGTAAGGTTCTTCCTATGTGAAGCGGAGATCGGGATGATCTTTTTAATACCAAGCTTATTGAAGTCATAGAGAAATTCATTCTGATCATCATTGTCGATCTTGTTTACAGCAAGGATAACGGGTTTGCTGTGCTTCCGCAGGATCTCGGCAACATCCTCATCGCTGGGCATAAGCCCTACGCGGCCATCTACTACAAATATGGAAATATCAGATTCGGTAATGGCCATAAGGGTCTGCTCGCGTATCTTTGAAATAATTCCGGTTTCATCCGTGTCATATCCGCCTGTATCGACAAGGATGATCCTGAAACCCTCTCTATTGATACTGCCGTATTTTCGGTCCCTTGTTATACCGGGATCCTTCTCGGTAATGGCATCATTACTTCCCAAAATAGCATTAAAGAGAGTGGATTTGCCTACATTCGGACGGCCTATTAAGGCAACTACATAATCTTTCATATTTGTTATTTTACCTTTTCTTTGTAATTTTTCAAAATTGCCTTGAATTGACTCAACCCTTCCCCTGTTTTTCCCGAGATAAATACACCCTCGGGAAATCGGTTACTGAAGGCCTGATGCCTGTCTCGGGCGGATCTCAGGTCTAATTTATTGAATACTGTCAATACCTGCTTCTTTTCATCAAGGATCTTCTCCAAATGCGATTCGACCGTTTCCATCTGTATCCCGAGGTCCTTGGCGGACAGATCATAGAGTAAAATGATCAGATCCACTTGATTCAGGATATTCATCGTAGTTTTGAAAGCGAGTTCCAGGCCTTTCGGAAGATTCCTTATAAAACCTATTGTATCCACCACGAGAATATTCTCATCTCCAACCCAGCTTTTTTTGACAAGCGTATCCAATGTAGTGAATGGTTTATTCATGGTCTTGCTATTGAATTTCGCGAGGGAGTTCAATACCGTGGTCTTACCCGAATTCGCATATCCGCATAATGCCGCCTGAAAAAGACCCTTTCTCTGTTTGCCCTGCTCTGAATAATCCACGGAGAGCTTCTTTATTCTTTTATTGATTGCGGATATTCGTTTCAGGACAGTTCTTTTCTCATATTCAAGCGTCTGCTCTCCCGGGCCTCTCGTGCCGATGCCGGCACCAAGCCGGGAAAGGTCATTGCGGCCTTTCAGCCTGGGCAGGAGGTATTTCAAGCGTGCCAATTCAACCTGAAGCTTGGCCTCACTCGTCTTGGCGTGTTCGTGAAATATCTCAATGATCGTTTCTTCCCTGTCGATAATGAAGATGCCCATCGGCCCGAAGTATTCTTCCAGATTGAACTTCTGTGTCGGAGAGAGCGTTCCCATGAATGCCAGCATCTCGGCATCTTTCTCAGTAACTTCAGCAGCTAATTGCTCCATACGGTATTTCGAGATCAAGGTAGCGGGCAGTTTTCTTTTCAAATCGAATTTCCGCTCACCTACGGAATGTATTCCGATAGCGGATATCAGCATTCGGAATTCTCTTAAGAATTCTTTCTGAAACACAGTGTCTTCAGCATTAACTAATGGATATACGATGAGGCAGCGCCTTTTAGACATCCTGGATTCTGAAACCTTTCTCCGGCTCGATGACATTGATAGAACTCTTATATACAGCGAAGTCCTTGTCTTTGCCCTCTATGATAATGATATATTGGTCGAAGGCCTTGATCGTTCCGGTAAGAAAATCCCCTCCGGAAAACCTCACGGTTACTTGTACTTTCTTCTTCTTTAATTGATTTAAAAAGGGTTCTTGAAAATTTACGCCCATTTCATTCTCCTATCTTGTCCAGAATATTTATTGTATCCGATTTTACATCAAAGGTCAAACCAATATCTATGCACTCTTCGTATCTTTTAAACCAGGTGATCTGTCTTTTTGCGTAATTCCTCTCCTTCTGCTTTACCTTTGCGAAAAGCTCTGCACGGGTTTTGATATCTCCCCGCAGAAATTCGATGATCTCCTTGAACCCCAAGGCCTTCGTAGAGTCATCAACGATCTTTTTTTCAAATAATTCATTCACTTGATCGATCCAGCCCTGCTCGAACCAATTGTCAATTCTTCTCTCGATACGCTGATAGAGGACTTCTCGGTCACATGTCAGATTTATCAGTTTATAATCCGTAAATACACGGTTATTGAAGGATTCCTCTTTCAAAGATGAGAGGGTCTTCCCGGTAAGAAAATATATTTCCAGCGCGCGGCTGATCCTTACAGGGTCATTGGAAGATATTCGGGAGGCGTATTCGGGATCAACATCCTTTACCATTGCGTGCATCTCTTCCCAGGAACTTTCCTTGGCTTTCTGCCTTATCTCAAGCCGCAGTTTTTCATCCCTCGGAAGGTCAGGAGCGATGCCTCTTATCAATGCCTCGACGAACAGGCCGGTGCCCCCGCTGATAATACACGGGCCGTCAATTTTCTTCAAGGCCTCTTTCACATCCAAAGAGTAATTATAGGCGGAGTAATAAGCATTGGGAGATACGAAATCACAAAGATGCATTTTCACACCCTGAAGTTCCTCGGGAGACGGCTTACCGGTGCCGATATCAAGGAGTTTGAATACTTGAACTGAATCCGCGGAAACGATCTCAGCCTTGATCTTTTGCGCGACCCTTATCGCGAGCTCGGTCTTTCCTATCCCTGTCGGGCCTACTATAAATATGGGAAGCATCAGTACTGTCTGAACACCCTTTCAATATGAACAGCTTTCGCATCCTTTACAGAGTAATCAACGGCAATGCCTTGAATACTGGGTTGTGATGAAGCGACCTCGAAACGAGAAGGTGTGGAATACAGGAAATTCTTTATCACGGATTTCAGGGTGATGCCGATAACTGAATCATATGGGCCGCACATTCCAAGATCGGTTATATATGCGGTTCCATTGGGCATTATCCTTTCATCGGAAGTTTGGATATGTGTATGTGTGCCGAAGATCCCCGATATCTTGCCGTCAAAATAAAGGCCCATGGCTCTCTTTTCACTTGTGGCCTCGGCATGGAAATCGACCCAGATCGGGCCTTCAAAATTACCGTATTTCGCAAGGAGATCTTCTAATGTTCTGAAGGGACAGTCAAATTCCGTATTGATCAAAACCCTCCCGTGGAGATTTATGATCATCGTCTTCAATCCCTTAGCGACTTCATAAATGCCTACCCTCTGTCCGGGAACGCCTTTGGGGTAATTCGCTGGGATCAGTAATTGATCCGTTTCGTCAATTATCTTCAAGACCTGTTTGACGCCGAAAAGATGATTGCCTGAAGTAACAACATCTACGCCCGCTTCCAATACCTCGTAAAAACCTTTCTCATTTATGCCGTTACCGTGGGCTAGATTCTCTCCGTTCGCTACGGTGAAATCCACATTCATTTCCTTCTGAATATCTTTCAAATTATTAAGTAAGCTGCGGCGGCCGGGCTTTCCGAATATATCGCCCAGAAATAGAAATCGGAATTTATTCTTCATCGATATAGACCTTATCAACTATCGCTACGATGACCGCGTCTATGGGCATTTCAAGATCATTCAGCGCTACTCTGGATGAGCGGCCCTGAACGGTGACCAGAACATAATCCCCGATACCGGCCTGTGTGACATCTATTGCTTCGAAAGAATCTCCTGCGGCTTTTTTTGTATTGAGATCATACGGCTGTACCATCAGTATTTTTTTACCGACATACTTCTCTTCTTTTTTTGTCGCCACAATATTGCCGATTACCTTCGCGTATATCATAATAAGGGTACCTGGTCTTTACTTTTTACTTTTTTCAATCGCAATCCACATGAGGGATTATACCATAACTGGAACGAGAGTCAAAATAAGTAAGGGTACCTGGTCTTTACTTTTTACTTTTCCATCTGCACCAACCTCTTTCTCAACTTTCGTCGCTTCAATCTTTTTCTCAATTGTTCACCGTTCATTATTCACTTTTCACTATTCATTATACTTACGCCTATCACCCTATCATCCATTCCTTCATTGTCAACTGTCAATTGGGGGTGTTGCCCAAATAAATAAAAGAAAATATAGAAAGGACTTGACATTTAATGTTTATTCCAGTATAATATAATTGTTAGGAGACAATTAATGAATATTGTGAAAGAAATTGACCGGTTGAAACGAGAACGAAGTAATGTTTTTGAAAAGATGTCCGACCATTCCGATTGTATAAGAGGTACTGTTACGG
>JAIVYW010000102.1:0-6225 GCA_048635215.1 Candidatus Atribacteria bacterium | reverse complement strand
TCTGCGTTGCTCGGTTGCTTACATACCGCCGTGGGTATGCGGCACTCCTCGCGCCTTGAATACGGAGCAAAATTGTGTCAGCCATTGTTAAGGTCATTATGAATCAGATCACTAATAATCCGATAGGAATATTTGATTCAGGTGTGGGCGGACTTACCGTTCTGCATCAATTACTGCAGCTGCTTCCAGAGGAAAATTTTGTGTATTTCGGAGATACTGCCCGTGTGCCATACGGTTCAAAATCAAGACAGACCATCACTCATTTTTCATTCCAGGATGTAAATTTCCTTCTCTCTCAGGAAGTCAAAATGGTCGTTGTCGCATGTAACAGCGCCTCTTCCAACAGCCTGAGCGAATTGAAGGCCAAGTATAAAGTTCCCATATTCGGTGTTATCGAACCCACCATTGCTTCGCTTTCAGAAGAAATATCAAAGATAGGCATTATCGGCACCAGCGCTACCATAGAATCCGGCAGCTATCAGAAAATGATAAAGCAAAAATTGGGAAATGAAGTCCTATTATATGAGAAAGCATGCCCTCTCTTTGTACAATTGGCAGAGGAAGGACTTTCTGACAGTCATATCGCTGATACGGTAATAGAACATTATCTTTCAAAGATGAAAGCAAATTCACCGCAAACTCTTATTCTGGGATGCACTCATTATCCGCTGTTCATCAACAGCCTGCAAAGGTATTTCGGAGCATCTGTAAATCTGGTGAATCCCGCTTTGGAAGTTGCAAGAGAAGTTCATAAATATATTCATGAAAATGGCCTTGAGAATAAGAACGGCAGTGGAGACATTCGCTTTTATTTGAGTGATGTTCCGCGAAATTTCGGTTCGGTATCGGTGAATTTCCTGCAAAGGGAGATCGATGACATTACAAAAATAGATATTGAGAGGTATTGATGAGAGAGCATAGAAAAGATAATGAGATAAGGAAGATCGAAATAAAAAAGAATTGGAGTATATGGGCGGACGGCTCCGCTTGGGTAAAGTGGGGGAATAATATTATCGCCGTTACCGCCTCGATCGAAAAAAGAGTTCCTCCCCATCTGATGAAAACCAAATCTGGATGGATCTCCGCGGAATATAGAATGCTCCCGAGATCGACCTCACAAAGAAAAAAGCGCAATGAGAATCGCATAGTTCCCGACGGAAGACAGAGTGAGATATCTCGTCTGCTCGGTAGGGTGCTTCGTTCATGCGTGAATATGGAAGCCCTTCCCAAGAAGACGATCTGGATCGATTGCGATGTGATACAGGCAGATGGAGGCACACGGATCGCGAGTCTGCTCGGAGGATATATAGCTCTCGTAGAAGCATTGCGGCATATGAAGAATAACGGATTATTCACATCTCTGCCCTTGAAACAGCGTATTGCGGGGATATCAGTGGCTGTAAGTGATGATAAGATACTTGTTGATCCGGATTACTCCGAAGATTCAACGGCTGATGTTGATCTGAATATTATTTTGAATGAACAAGGAGATATTGTTGAGATCCAGGGGGGCGCTGAAGGTAAAACCTACTCACAGGAACTTCTTATGAAAATTTTGGATGAAGCAAAGCCCGGTATTGAGAAGATCTTTGAATTGGAAGCTGAGTTATTAGACGACTGATCAGAAAATGAATATCCCTGATAAATTGCTTCCGTTGATACAAAGCGTACAATATCCGCAGAGATACATAGGCAATGAGATCGGGATAATCCGAAAGCCGGATGCTCCGGTAAGGGTCGCCTTCGGTTTCCCTGACCTCTATGAATTGGGAATGTCCAATCTTGCGGTAAAGATATTCTATGACATCTTCAAGAACGATCCCGATATTGCCTTTGAGAGATGCTACCTTCCTGATGAAGATATGTGCTCGGCAATGGCTGAGGCTCAGATCCCCCTTTATACGCTGGAAAGTTTTCGTTCGGTGAAAGAAGCCGATTTTTTCGGTATCACTTTACCTTCCGAGCTGCTTTTTCCGTCGGCTTTAAAAATGCTGGACCTTGCGATGATCAAAAGACGATCACGGGACCGGGATGATAATGATCCTATAGTGATCGCCGGCGGACCGGGCATAATGAACCCCACCCCTCTTTTCGACTTTTTCGATATTCTTTTCTTAGGTGAGGGGGAAGAGCTCTTTCCCCGGATAATTGAATTGTACAAGTTACATGGCCGTACGCCTCTATTTTTTGAGAAGGTGAAAGCCCTGGATGGCGTGATCATCCCCTCAGATACAGGCGAAGATCACCTCCCGATCTCGATCTCCCGCTGGTCCGGTTTCGCATCCTCGCTCCCGCCAAGGGAGCAATTGATCCCGATAACAGCTATCGGAGAATTGCGTTATGAGGTTGAGATAATGAGAGGGTGCACTTCCGGCTGCCGTTTCTGTCTTGCCGGATATATTTACCGGCCGCATAGGGAGCGTGATGTAAATATCCTTCTTGATTCCATAAGTGATGAGATCAGACAAAAGGGAATATCCGCAGTTAACCTGCTTTCTCTTTCCTCGGGTGATTACTCTCAATTGGAGCCTCTCATCTTCTCACTCATTGAGAGGCATCCCGGATTGAAGATATCCCTTCCGTCATTACGCCTTGACTCTGTCTCTTCTGAGCTTCTTAAGGTACTTGGAAGCAGAAAAATGACATCATTGACCTTTGCTCTTGAAGCGGGGAGTGAAGCTCTAAGAAATAAGATCAATAAGAAGATCTCTGATGATACATTTTTTGAAACCCTGAAGAAAGTGAAGGGGCATTCATGGAAACGGATCAAACTTTATTTCATGCTCGGCCTTCCTGGAGAAAAAGAAGAGGATATCGATGCTTTAATAGACCTTCTTAACCGGGCGTCGCGGTTCATGGGAAAGGGTTTTAAGATCAATGTTTCGCTTTCAGTGTTCTCTCCGAAGCCCCACACTCCATATGAATGTGAACCCCGGGCGGCGAAAAATGTTCTGTCAGAACGGATGGAAAAGATCAGAAAAGGGATCAGATACAGAGAGATACGATTGAAATTTCCCAGATTGATCCTATCTGATCTTGAATGTATTTTTGGCCGCGGCGATTCTACGGTCAGCAAATTAATAGAAGACATAATTCCTTTTATCAATAGTGAAGGCATATCTTCCGAAGATACAATTAAGGTCGAAGCCCTGATAGAGAAGCATAAGGCGTACAAATTCCTGGATGAAATACCGTTTCCTCATTGGAGAAACACAGTTCAGTTGAACAAAAGGCAATTCACAGAAATGGAGGCCTCCCGCTCTGAAAACAATGTAGAAACTGAGGATTGCTTCAGCGGGAAATGTTTGAATTGCGGAGTTTGTGACGAAGATATACAGCCGACATCATCTTCCCCGGCGGAAGGAAAGCAAGCCGCTCCTCCATCATCCGTTGAAGGAGAGGAGAAGGGATTGTTATTGCGTTTCAGAAAGTCCGGGGTTTCGGCGTTCATTTCAAACAATGATCTTATGTATGTGATCTCCCGAATATTCCGAATGATGGGTACCCCTATTTCTCAGAAGAAGGGATTTTCACGAAATGATAAGATAAGCGGCTTCGGAGCCCTGCCATTGGGAGCATCAAGCGAGGCAGAGTATTTCTGGATAAAGCTTCGCGCTGCCGCGAAGACGGACCTGATAGCGAAGTTCAATTCCAATTCCTGTTCAGGACTGGAATTAATGGAAGTTACGGAAATGGATTCTTCTCCCAAACCTTTAAGTTCGCTTTTTTCATATATTACCGATTCAGGAGAAGCCGGGGAGATCGATCTGCCCTTTGAGAGTGGAAACATGAGATCTTTGAAGAAGTCCTTGGTGTCAAATGTGGACGGGGATGTTTCTCTTTATAATGTGAGAAGGCAGGCCGTGACCTTCAAGGGTTAATATGGCACTCTCTTTTGGGTTCAATGCCCTCAATTATACAATAGCCGCAAGGAAGATCATTGAGAATGCATCCTTATCCTTCGGTGAAAGCAAGAGATATGCACTTGTCGGCCCGAACGGATGCGGTAAATCGACTCTCTTGAAGATACTTGCGGGTAAGTTAACTGATCACGAAGGAGAGGTCTTTGGACTTGGCAAATTGAATATAGGCTACCTTCCGCAAGAACCCTTTGATGATGTTGATCTGGAAGATTCCGTATGGAATATCGCATTACATAATTTAAAGCAGGCAGCATCAGGCTGGGATCTGCTTGAAGGTGAATTGATAGCCAATCTCCTTCTTATGGGATTTACTTCCGATGACCTCGACCGCCCTCTCGCGGAATTCTCCGGCGGCTTTATGATGCGCGCCGCTTTGGCGGGAATTATCACGGGAAATCCCGATATTCTTCTTCTGGACGAACCGGAGAACCATCTTGATATCAAGATACTGGGGAGTATTTCGGAGAAGTTGAAGCAATCAGCGAAAATAATCCTCTTCGTTTCCCATAATCCGGATCTTATCGATCTTCTGTCCACGGATATAATTGATATGGACAATAGAAAATTTTCTCAGTTCGCATGCGGCTTCCATGAATATATGAAAAGGAAGGAAGAGTTGATAGAGAGGGGAGAAGCGGATGCCGTTACACGGGAAGAGAAGATAAAGAAATTAAAGGAATTCATCAGAAAAAATATTGCTGATAAAAGTACGACAAAGCAGGCGCGTACAAGGCAGAAGGTGCTTAATAAAATACTGAAAAATACCGCCGATGTACCGATAAGGCATGAAAATTCAGTGAAATTGAACTTTTTGAATGTGCCGAAGCAGCCCAGGGTATACCTGAGCGCAGAGTCATTGGCATTATCATACGGTAGCGATAGGATCATCAAAAGCGGTTCCTTCAAGATAGAGCGGGATGATAAATTAGGGTTTCTGGGAGCCAATGGAAGCGGAAAAACCACCATTGTAAAGGCGATAGCGAATGATCCGATCGTCGAAAGAAATATGTCACGCATTGAAGTTGATCCGATGACATCGATCGCATATTTTTCTCAGGATAGAGAGATGGCGGAGATCAAGGATATGCGTCTTGAAGATTTTGTTCAACGGTTATTCGGTCCGGAATACCGGATGATATTGGCTAGGTTTCTATTTTTTCATGACCTTGACCGAAAGATCGGAGTTCTTTCCGGCGGCGAGAAGGCAAGAGTCGGCCTGATGGAATTGGTTTCAAAGAGAGCCAATCTACTGATCCTCGATGAGCCCACACATCATTTAGACATAAGGACGGTAGGCGTATTTAAGGATGTTTTGAAATCGTTTCCGGGAGCGGTGCTATTGATAAGTCATCATTCAGATCTCTTTGACGGACTTGTTAATAAAGTGCTGACCATTAAAAATAAGGTCCTGCACGAATACTATGGATCATATCATTATATCAGAGATAAGCATTTAACAGATGAGATCCGCGAAGATATCGGCAGCAAAACCGTAAATCTGCTGAATCCTAAAGAAAAACGCAAAAAGCGCAATGATTACCGAGCCCGTCTGGAGAAGTTTCGGTCTTCTTTGGAGAAATTGGAAGAAGAACTCTTTCAATTGGAACTTCTCCGCGAGGAGGCTTCTTCTGAAGAGCTGACAAAAACCAATAGAAAAATAAAAAAGGCAGAACAGAAATTCAATAATATCTACGAATTAAAGATCAACATTGAAAGTAAATTGAGAGATCTGGTGTCTGATTCATAAATAGAGGTTAGAGGTTCGAGTTTAGTGCAGAGGGGAATGAATACATTGCACAGGGGGCAAGTATTCACTTGTGAAGTGTAAAGTGGGATAATAGAATTAAGAATTGCAGTATATTTGTAGGGACAGGGCTTGTGACCTTGGAAACCCCGCTTACATCGGGGACCTGTCCTCCCTTGCGTGTCATCCTGAGCTTTTCCGCTAAGGATCCATCCCCTCTGTCATTCCCGTTTTACATATCAACCTATCACCTTATCATCCATTCCCACATTGTTCATTTCTTCATTGTTCACTATTTTTCGTCATTCCCGCGGAAGCAGGGAATCCATCTTTTCATTATTGGCATATGCTTTTCTCACATCATTTCATGATGCTCAAAAAGAAAGATATATATTATTTGATGGAGTTTTGATTCGTCTTTGCTAGAGTGTTCTGATCCATAAATAAATGAACAATGGCTGATGGTATTTTTTCTTCATTCAAGGCACGAGGAACGCCGCATACCCACTGCGGTATGTAAGTGACGAGCAACGCAGAAGATATAGAAAGAGCATCAGC
>JAIVYW010000101.1:0-6222 GCA_048635215.1 Candidatus Atribacteria bacterium | reverse complement strand
GTCTCTCGTCATACTCCATCATATTCTGAAGAACTCCGACCGTGAGCCCCAAGAATTCGTATATCGGGGACATCCACTCGGCATCCCTCTTTGCCAGATAATCATTCACCGTGACAAGATGGACCTTTTTACCGGCAATGGCGTTCAAAAACACCGGAAGGGTTGCCGCCAGGGTTTTACCTTCCCCTGTCTTCATCTCGGCGATGATCCCGCGGTGCAGGACAATGCCTCCAAGTATCTGAACATCAAAGTGCCGCATCTTCAGAGTTCTGCAGCTTACTTCTCTGACCAGAGCGAAGGCCTCGGGAAGAATTTTTTCCATCGCGGCATCTATATCTTTATCCTTACCAAGCCGTTCCGTCAATTCATCGGGTAATAACTTCAATTGAGAATCGGTCATTGACTTCATCTTCTGCTCAAGTTGATTGACCTCTTCTACTATCGGTTCAAGCTTTTTCAGCATCCTTTCATTGCGGTTTCCGAAGAGCTTTCCAAGGGAATCCCATATCATTGGGCATCCTCTTGAATGTTCCCGCAAAGCGGGCATTTATATTTTTTCCTATAGGGATAGAGAAGGATCGACCCGCATTGCGAACACTTGCCTTCGACCGGGCGGGTAAATATAATGAAATCGCATTTGGAGTCATCGGATGAGCTGTTATTCTCGCATATATAATACGGTTTCTTCTTTCTTGAGATCTTCTCAAATATGAAGCCGCCGCACTTAGGGCATTTGAGGCCGGTAGTAAAGGCCATGGAATGGCCGCACTTATCATTCGGACATTTAAGGTATTTGCCCCATTGGCCGAGGCGGATTTCCATCGCTTTGCCGCATTTTGGGCAGAGAACATCGCTATCCTCCACAATGTTTCGAGTATATCTACATTTGGGATAATTGATACAGGAGATGAAACGACCGTATCTGCCGTCACGGTAAACGAGTTCGCCCTTACAATCGGGACATTCTTCCCCGACCCTTTCAATGAGCTTGTCTTTCACGGATTCCAATTTATCCTTGGCCTCTTCAAGCTGCTTCATCACGATCTTCCAATTCTTTTGTATCAATTCCTTATAATCCAATTCGCCCTGTTCAATACGGTCAAGTTCATTTTCAACATCTCTTGTAAAATTGTAGTCGAGGATACGGGGAAAGCCTCTGACGAGAAAATCATTGACGATCGTTCCCAATTCTGACGGCACAAGGGCTTTTTCTTTGCTTTCCACATATTTTCTGTCCAACAATGTAGAAATAATAGTGGCATATGTGGATGGGCGGCCGATACCTTTTTCCTCAAGCAGCCGGATCAATGTCCCGGATGAAAAACGCGGCTTCGCCTTGGTCTCCTTTGCATCCGAGCGCAGAGTTTTCATTTTCACGATAGAGTCCTTCTTCACCTGAAGGAAAGCGACCTCTTTCTCATCAGCTCTGCTGAGTTTGCGGAAACCGTCAAATTTTACCTTGGAAATAACCGATTGAAAAGTGTAGCCGGCATTATCGGTGATCACGGCAACCGTTTGAATACTGTCGCTGCCTGGAGCCATAATACTGGCGAGATATCTGTTAAAAATTAGGGTATAGAGTTTCAGGTGATCCCCTTTGATATGGGTCTTCATCTTCTCGGGAAGGTAGTCAATATGTGTCGGGCGGATCGCCTCATGGGCATCTTGAACCTTGGAGCTCTTTTTCGTCCGGGGCATATTCCCGCAATATTCCTTCCCGTAGGACTTTTCGATATATTTCTGGGCTGAGCCGAAGGCGCTGGCAGAGATCCTTGTGGAATCCGTTCTCATATATGTGATCAGGCCGACAGGGCCCTTGCCGACATCGACACCTTCATATAAGCCCTGAGCGACACGCATGGTCTTCTTGGGCGACCAATTGAAGCGTTTGGCGGCTTCCTGCTGGAGAGAGCTTGTGATAAGCGGCAATGGCGGGCTTACTTTCTTGGTGCTCTTTTTAATATCGCTGACGATGCATTGCGATGAGGCCTTTATTTCCTTCAGGCACTTTTTCTCCAGTTTCTGATCTTTTATCTCAGCTTTCTTTTTTCCGATCTTGCTCAATTTGAAGTCCACACCGGAAGCAAAATCAAATTGCGCGAATATCTCCCAATACTTCTCCGGAACAAAGGCGAGGATCAACTCTTCCCGTTCGCATATCATCCTCAAAGCCACCGATTGGACACGGCCTGCCGAAAGTCCTTTTTTTACTTTCTGCCAAAGGAAGGGCGAAAGTTTATAGCCGACAATACGGTCAAGCAGTCTGCGGCCCTGCTGAGAATTGACCTTATCCATATCCAATTCGGATGGATGCTTGAATCCGTTCTTTATCCCTTCAACCGTAATCTCATTGATCATGACCCTTTTAAAATTCGTGTCCGGGGCCAGGGTTGAGATATGATAGGCAATAGCCTCTCCTTCGCGATCTGGATCAGTTGCCAGAAAGACCGTATCGGCATTTTCCATTTCCATTTTCAACATATCGATGATCTTCTTCTTTTCAGCGATCTGCGTGTAATTAATCTTAATATCTTTTTCATCTATGAATACACCAAAGCGATTCTTGGGAAGGTCTATGATATGTCCCATGGACGCAACGACCTTGAACTCCTTTCCAAGAATAGAACCTATGGTCCTGGTCTTCGCCGGTGACTCAACAATCACTAATTTAACAGCCATTATCTACTCCTCTGTAAGCATTATTCGCCATTCTTAATATAAGGTTCTCAAATTCTAATTTGAATAGTATACCACTTAACTTTCCAAAATCAAACCCGGTGATCTCCATTAAGCCGTCAAAGCCAATAGGAGACTCCTTCACAAGGTTTAAGACCTTCATTTCCTGCTCATTCAATTTCCCTTCATTATTGCCTTTGAGATCCTCCCCGATGATCTCGGATATATTGAGCAGAGGAAATGCCATTGCACTTTTTATGAGATAATTGGTACCTTCGGATGAGATACGGTTGATGTCTCCCGGAATGGCATAAACATCCCTTCCCTGCTCTATTGCCGTTCTCGCGGTTATCAGGGAACCGGAGCGTATTCGGGCCTCGATAACTATGACCGCTCTACTGAGCCCGGAGATCAAACGGTTACGGATAGGAAAGCGAAATGGGGCGGCGGCAAGGCCGGGATAGGATTCGGTAATGACACAGCCGGATCGCGCAATATGTTCTTTTAACGAAATATTGAAAGCCGGATAGCATAGATCGATGCCTGTTGCCATCACCCCGATTGTAGCTCCACCCTTCAAAGCGCCTTTATGAGCGAAAGAGTCGATACCGGCGGCAAGGCCGGACACGACGGTGATCCCGTTCGAAGCCAGCTTATGAGAAAAATCTTCCGCTAAAGATCTTCCGTAAGGCGTGTATCGGCGTGAACCTACCACTCCAATGCAATCGGAGTTCAAATACTTTCTGTCACCAAGAACAAAGAGCATCATCGGAGGGGCATAAATGTCTCTCAAAAGCACGGGATAATCGTCATCTTCCCAGACAAGCAGATCAATTCCATTATCTCTCAACTCCTGCTCCTTCAAGGAAAAATCCATTTCTTCTGAAGTTTCTATCTTCTGCTTTTGCTTTTTAGTAAGATCGTTGGTCTTGTAATTCTGAAATAGTTCTGAAGGAGAATTGTATTTTTCCCTTACAGTATTCTGGAAGCTGAGAGAAAAATCGCAATAACTGTACCTTAAATAATCATTAAAACGAAAATTCTTCGGTTTCAATGTCCTTGTCTATGGAGCCCATTCTGATCTTTAATACGGGAACGATAATATTTTCATTCACATATCTGCATTTCAGAATATAATTTCCTCCGTTCTTCTTCATTTGAAAATCTTCTTTCAACACTTCCACCGATATATTTTCCTCCGGATCCAAGTCGTCAAAGAATCTCTGCTGCAATTTTTCGTAACGGGTTTCCCCATTGGTCTGCATATATTTCTGTGTTTGATACAGGATTCTTTTGATCTTTGCTTTATCACCGTTGACCTTAAGATACGGTATGGTAAAGAGAATGATCCCGACAATAATGACCAAGACAATTATCAGTCCTATTATAGATCCTCCGCGGCGTTTCATCACTACTCCGTAAAACGGACAATATCACCCACTTCGATAAGCTCGCTCACTTGGGTAACTACGGCAGATGACGAATATTCAAAGGTCTTTATTATCTTCAATTGCCCGATCTCAAGTTCGCCCGTCGTGGCGGTACCACCCATAGGATCTGAGATACGCTTGGAATCCTTGTACACATAAAATTTCTGACCGGCCTGGATTCCGGATGTACTGCCAAGGTTGATATAAACAATATCCTGCCGATGCCCGAGCATTTCACCCAATTCCTTGGAGCCCGCGATAACACCCTCGGTATACTCAGGTGTGCCTCCCAGGTCCATATACACCCATTTTTCAGGATCATATGTCATAAGGAGATCGCCTTTTTCCAATTTGTCAAAGGATTTTTTCACCTCGCCTTTGATAGCGTACTCGCCCATCTCTACTATCGTGACAACTCCCTTAATAACAAACTTCTTTCCCAGAGCGCTCTTGGTGGATGGGTCTTTTACTTCATCGAAGTAGGTATATATCAAGAAAGCATCGCCTATGGCAACATCTTCATAGAAATTCAAAAAGATCAATTCATGCGCGCCGTGATATTCTTGGAAAGTCTCTTCAAAGTCCACAATATATCCTTGATCAGAGAGTTCGCCGGTTTGAACAACGCCTCCTGCGGCAAGGACTTGATTGTCAAAAGAGACCGGGATCTCCAGATCCTTGATCACTTCTTCCTCAGGGAGCTCCTCTTCAAATGCCTCGTCCTCATAGGGCACTTCATCTTCCACCACCACTTGCGTTTCTTCTTCCACCTTAATAGGTTCCACGACCACAGGGGTCTCCTCTTTAACAAGGACCTCTTCTTCGACGGGTGTCTCAACTATCGTTTCATTCATCTCTGTTTCGACCTCTTCGGCGGCGGCATCGATCCCGGGAATTACCAGCTGATCGTCAGGAAATATCAGATCAGGATTTGTAATATAGGTGTTTGCTTCCCAGATCTTCGGCCAAAGGTAGGGGTTATCATAGTATTTTTTAGAGATATTCCAAAGGCAATCCCCTTCCTTGATGATATAAACACCATCCTTCAATTGGAGAACATCTGCTCTGCCTACGGAGCATATTAACAAGAGCAAGAGTAAGAGTGCATAGATCTTTTTCATTTATCACCTCATTGGGCGGCACTGCCGTCGCAGCCCAGTATCTTAATTTTTCGTTTAACCATTTCACGAATAGCATCTCGCGCGGGACCTAAATACTTTCTGGGATCAAATGCCGAAGGATTGGCCACAAATTCTTTTCGGATAGTGCCGGTCATCGCTAATCTCAGGTCAGTATCAATATTTACCTTGGCGACATTCATGGCAGCCGCCTTTTTTATCATGGATTCCGGAACCCCCATAGCATGTCCCAGGTCTCCGCCGTAATCATTACATAATTTCACAAATTCGGGAATAACCGTAGATGAACCGTGTAAGACCAGCGGATATTTCTCAGGAAGCAATTCCTGTATCTCCTCCAAGCGTTTAAAATTAAGCTTGGGCTCTGTCTTGAATTTATACGCTCCGTGGCTCGTGCCGATAGCAATGGCAAGGGAATCGCATCCGGTGCGTTCGACAAATTCAACTGCCTCCTGAGGATCGGTATATACAGCATCCTTCGCAGCTACATCGACATCATCTTCCACTCCCGCAAGTTTTCCCAATTCCGCTTCAACAGGGATGCCTCTCTCATGGGCATAATCCACAACCTTTTTGGTTATGGCGATATTGTCCTCGAGGGAATACTTCGAGCCGTCTATCATTACGGACGAGAATCCTCCGTCAATAACGGATTTGCACAATTCAAAGGTGTCTCCATGATCCAGATGCAGCGCAATAGGGATATCGCTTGTAAGCAATGCGGCCTCTACGAGCTTGATCAGATATTCATGCCTGGCGTATTTTCTGGCTCCGGCGGATACCTGAAGGATCAAAGAAGTATTCAATTCAGCTGCGGCTTCGACAATACCCTGAATGATCTCCATATTGTTAACATTAAAAGCACCGATAGCATATCCGCCGTCATTGGCCTTTTTAAACATTTCTGCTGTACCTACTTTAGGCATATTTCCTCCTAAATAACTCTTTTCACTTTCGCTAAAAACTCAGTTTAAAAC
>JAIVYW010000100.1:0-6272 GCA_048635215.1 Candidatus Atribacteria bacterium | reverse complement strand
GCTGATGCTCTTTCTATATCTTCTGCGTTGCTCGTCACTTACATACCGCAGTGGGTATGCGGCGTTCCTCGTGCCTTGAATGAAGAAAAAATACCATCAGCCATTGTTCATTTATTTATGGATCAGAGCACTCTAGCAAAGATGGATCAAAACTCATTTAAACAATATATTATTCTTCTTTTTGAACATCATGAAATGATGTGAGAAAAGCATATGTTAATAATGCAAAGATGGATTCCCAATCGAGTTGGGAATGACGGATGTGATTCCTTTTTTCTGCACTAACCTCGAACCTCTGGACTCTATTTTACTAGCTCGTCGAATATTTCCGTATCCATTCCGATCATCAGTGGGGAGCTGTGCGAAGGGCGGAATCTGACAACGGAAATTCCGAAGCCTGCCGCAATTCCTCGTAAAGTACCCTGTAAACTTTTTTCGATATCTGAGCGGTTGTTTTTCAGAAAGAGCTCCACATTGTTCATGATCTTCTCTTTTCCCTCTTGTATGAGGATATTCCGCTCCTCTACCGAGATCTTGATACCCGGATTTATAATGGGGGGAAGTATGCCCGGAAGGAATTTCATTTCCTTTTCGTCCAGAAATTGTATCTCCGACACATGTGTCGAATAAAACAGGGTCGGCAGGTAGAAGGTCACTACCCCTTCTTCTGGGGAAGATTCGATATGAAAATCGGGATCTCTGAGATTGATCTTAAAATCGGAAACGAATTCCATCATCATGATGATCCGCTTCTCGGAAACCACGATCTTTTTCAAAAGAGAAAGAAATCCGCTGCCTCCCTTTTTTCCTGATTCAACTATCAATTCCTTTGAATAAAGCCGGTAAAAAGACAATTCACCGATCTCCTTGATCTGCTCGATCATAGGGTAGAACGACCTTTGGACAGATTCCTTCTTTGAAAGGGCCATCATTATCACCATTACACCCAGAACGACAGCGGCAGATGTAGTTATTATTAATGCGCTTACCATAATTTCACCTCTCTCTTCGCTTTCTAACCTTGAACCTTTCAACTTTTGAACAATTTTCATTCTTCACTGTTTATTCTCCCATCTGCACCTATAACCTTATCACCCTATCATCCTATCACCTTCTCCTTCTCCACTTTACACTTCGTACCTCGTACTGCATTTATCGTTGGAATTGACTTAAATCCAAACATTCCATTGTCATAGCATTTATGATTCAGAACATTCTAACAACAGGGACAAGGCCTGCTTAACCGCGCTCTTTTTAAAAGAAGGCAGCTTTCCAATGAGCTCATCTATCTTCATCCACTTATAGGAGGAAAATTCGGACCCTAAAGAGATATCGCTATTCCCCGGTATCGTCAGCAGATAATATATATGCTCCTGGCCTTCCCAATCCGATCCGTCATGGGAAAATATTTTCGCGTATCTGACCGGGCCGACACTCTTCAGAATATCGTAATCGGAGATGCCGGTCTCCTCCATCAGCTCTCTTTTTAAAGCGGATTCTTCCGTTTCGCCCGCATCTATCCCACCCTGAGGTAATTGCCATGCGGAGGGATGATCGCTCCGCTGAAAAGCGAGTATCATGTCCCCATTGATAATAACCGCAGCGACTCCCCTTCGAAAACTCACATATCCTCCCAGAGATTGTTCATCGGATTGAGATTCTTATCGTCCGCCAATGAAGGATCAAGCTCCGCGACACCGATATGATCACCATCCTCGGGAGAGGAAACGAGTATCTCCCCCTTATGAGAAACGATCTGTGAACTGCCCGTAAAGGTATTTGTAAATTCCTGATTCGTCTCGGTGCCGTATCGATTGGCGATTATTATGAAGACCCTGTTTTCCAACGCCCGTGTTATTGAGGCGGCCTGATAATACGGCATGACGAGATTTGTGGGGTGAAGGATCATTTGCGCACCGGCCAAAGCGAGGGCTCTCATGGCTTCAGGAAAGAACCAGTCGAAACATACAAGCATACCCGCTTTGAAGTTACCCGTTTCAAAGACCGGATAGCCGAGGTCGCCCTTTTCATAAAAGCATTTTTCTCTGAAAAAAAGGTGAACCTTTCTGTATTTTCCGATATATCCGTCAGGACCTGCGAGAAGCGCAGAATTATACAGCTTATCGTCTTCAAGCTCCGAAATACCCGCTGAGATGAAGGCATTCTTTGCTTTGGCGGTCTCGATCAGAAATTCACTGGTGGGGCCATGCGGGATATTCTCTGAAACGGCCAATATCTCCTCCCGGATGGAGAAGGTGTAGCCTGTATTGAAAAGTTCGGGTAGAACGATAATATCTGCCGAGGCCTTGGAAAGGAGCTTTTCAGCCTTTCCGATATTCGCCTTAACATCAAGCAATTCGGGATTCATCTGTATATACGCTGCCTTCATACTGCCTCCAACGATATTTTATAATAAAAACGACACTATTTCAAGAAAACCGCTTGATTATTAAGGTGCAAGTGCTACAATAATCTCAACGAAGATGGAGGTATTATGTACAATTTTCCGAAGGGATTCTACTCCGATGTAAGGATCGAAGATGTATTCAACACCTTATTGGTCTACAATATGGGAAATCTTGAACAGCAAAGGGTAAGGGAACACAAGGGCGCCTTCATCCGTCTTTTCGATGGCAAGCGCTGGTATTACGCCTCTTTGACCGATGTGAATGACATTCAGAATAAATTGGATCACCTGGCTTCGATGGCGTGTTTCAATGGCAATATACTGGATGATCCTGTGGTTAAAAAACTCCCAAAAGCCAAGGATAAAAAACTTATCTTTCAGGACGGATCCGTAAGGGACATACCGCTTTCGGAAAAGAAAGAGCTTATTGAAACCAAGTTCTCCCTTCTAAGCGGCAGGCCTTCCATTTCATATTGGCGCGTTATGTATATCGACAAGAATGTAAAAAAGGAATTCTACTCCAGTAAAGGAAGCGAATTGTCCTTTGATATACAGAAGGCAGGTACATATTTTTCCTTCAAAATGACGGAGGGTGACAGGACATTTCAGGAATCAATTCAGAGCTCAAGGGATTATTTTTCAGAATTAGAGGAAACCCTCTCCTCAATACCTGAAGATCTTGATATGAACGAACGATTCATGAAAAACAGTTCTCCGATCACACCGGGCAAATATCAGGTCATACTCTCACCGATGGCAGCCGGTGTATTCGCACATGAGAGCTTCGGCCACAAAAGCGAAGCCGATTTCATGCTGGGAGACGAGACGATGAAAAATGAATGGGCCCTAGGCAAGAAGATCGGGCCGGACTTCCTCTCCATCGTGGACGACGGAACCATTTCAGGTTCGGGATACACCCCTTGGGATGATGAAGGCACACCCGCGCAGAAAACATTTCTTATAAAAGACGGTGTACTCGCAGGCAGGCTGCACAATAGTGTTACCGCCGCTTATCTGGAAGAGGACCCCACCGGGAACGGCCGCTCCATCGGCTTTGAATATGACCCCATCGTAAGGATGACATCAACTTATATCGAGGGCGGGAAATTGAGCAAAGAAGAACTTTTCAATTTGGTTGATGACGGCATATTTATTGATTCCATAAAACACGGCTCGGGAATGTCAACCTTCACGATCGCGCCGTCAAGAGCGTATCTTATCAAGGACGGGAAGATCTCGGATCCGGTCAATATCTCAGTGATCTCGGGAAATGTCTTCTCCACGCTTGGAAAGATCAAGGGTGTTTCCAAGGAAGTAACAGTTCTCTCTTTCGTACTTGGAGGGTGCGGCAAATTTGAGCAATATCCTCTTGATGTCGGCATCGGCGGCCCCTATGTGCTTGTCGATGACATGAATGTCCAATAGAGGTGTGAGATATGAAAAAAGAAAAATACACAGAAAGATCGGATTCAGTAAGCATTAAAATATCAGGATCTCAAATAGCGTCAGTAAAGGAAAGTGAGATACTGCGGACAGGTTTTCGCATTTACAAAGATAAGAAGATCGGAGTTGCCGGATCTCTGGGCAAGTTCAATAAAAAGAAATTGGAAAAGAAAGCTATTGACGCACTTGATGCCGGTATAACTTATCCCTTCGGAATTGAGAGCAATGTGAAGGAAAAGAAAGTTACCGGAAAATTATCACTCGACGGCAAATGGCTGCTGTCTGAAACGGAAATAATATTAGAGAAATTGCGCAAGGAGCACCCGGATGTCATCTTCTCACATAAGGTCGAAATGAGCCGTTCCAAGATCTGCCTGAAGAACGATCAGGGTCTTGACTTGTCACATGAGATAACAGCGATGCAGATGGGTTTGGTATATAAGATGGCGTCTTCTGCAAATATTATGGATGGTTTCATCGGGTATCACGGCATTAAGTACGACCGCGACGCCTTTTTGAAAGATTCCAATGAGATACTCACGGCTCATAAGAATGAAGTCGAAATACCGAACGGGATTTATCCGGTGATCGTTGAAACGGGTTACGCCTCACTTTTCCTTTCAAAGATCATTTCGGACCTCAGCGGAATATCCATCGGCACAGGAAGCTCTATATTGAAAGATAAAATGGGAAAGAAGGCATTTTCAAAGGATTTTACTCTGCTTCAATCCACAGAAGAAGATTATCTGAACTTTCCGTTCTTTGACCATGAAGGATGCTTTTCCAAGGATCTCCGTGTACCGCTTATTGAGAATGGGGTTTTGCTTTCACCCTACTCCGACAAAAGGGTTTCAGATAAGTTCAAACTCCCGCACACATTCAGCGCGGGTGGTACCTATGACAGTGTTCCAACGCTCAGTTTACCCGGATATCGGATTGCGGAAAGCTGTAAGACACTGAAGGAATTGCTCGGGGGCAGGCCTGGAATATTCGTTAAGATGGCAAGCGGCGGAGACACTACCGCAACCGGCGATTTCGCAACACCTATCCAGGTAGCGTTCTGGTTTGACGGTGATAAATTTGTCGGAAAACTCCCTCAGATACAGATCCGTTCCGATATCTATAAGATGTTCGGAAAGGACTTCATCGGTGTAGCGAAAAACAGTATCTCGGATTATTCAGTAGATAAACCTCTGGTAGTGGATATGCAGGTAGAGAATCTCTGATCAGAGATTTTCGACGAAAATATAGATCTGTGTCTTTCCTTCCAGATCAACTGAATGGAAAAAGAGTTTTTGCAGGTTCAAGCCACCATTACCGCCGATCATATTAACCTGAGTGGTCTTAATATTTCCGGGCTTTCGCGCAAGCTCTTTTAAAATAGAGCCGACCTCGGCATGCGAGGCCTGATCAACGATCTGCATGAATCTGCTTTCTTCAGAGCATCATCATTCGGATACCCCAAGACCCTCAAAAAGGCATCATTTACAGAACATATCACATCATCAGCGATATGCACGATCCCATAGGGTGAATTGGTGAATACCGCGTCATATTTCTTCTTATTATTCTTGAATTTCTGCGTTTTCTCAATGAACTCTCCCAATTCCAAAATAAGGGAAACAAATCCCCTGGGAGTGCTGTCGCCCGAGGGAAAGGTGGACTTGACAAAAAGTGTGTCCTTGTCAAATGAAGAGTTATCTTCGGATAAACTTCCCAAATATATTTCACTCCCTCCATTAGACAATAATTTTTCCTCTCTCTGCGAAGCAACAACGGCGATCTCTTTGGGAAGAATATCAAAGATCGTTTTGCCGTAAATATCCTTATTCTGAACCGCGAATATCTCTTCAAACTTGTGATTGCCGCCTATATATCTCCCCTCATTGTCCTTGAAATACAGAGGGAAGGGTATCGCATTCAAAATATCATCCTTATTGTCATTATATTCAGCAAAATTCAATCTCTTGACCACACTTTTAAAATCCATGATGCAATGCACAAGAAAGCCGTCTAATTTTCTCACTAAATGCAGATGAAGAACAACTTTTCGCCTCATTCCGAGCCGCAGTTTCAATTTCAAAGAGATCTTGATATACAGGCGGCTCATAAGGTCTATCAAGGCTTTCCTGAAACGCTGACGGTCCACATTATCCATGAGATCGGTCAATGGTTTTTTAAAAAGCGACACCCGCTTCAATCCGGATTTTCTCAAAAAAGACGAGCTCACCTCGGAGATCAAACCGGGTACTCCGGAGTCATCGATCGAAAATGCGGCAAAATCGCGCTCTCCCTTCTCCACTAGTGCCTTGTAGAGTATCTCCATATTCGCGGCTTTCTGTCTGGCTTCTGAAATATCACACATCAGTGTTATGGCCTGGTCCACGAGGGCATAACACTGATGTGTGATATTTCAGAAGCC
>JAIVYW010000099.1:0-6375 GCA_048635215.1 Candidatus Atribacteria bacterium | reverse complement strand
TTCTCTCAACATTATATGCGACATCAAAATCCAATTCCCATGGATGGAAATGATCCCTGAAAGGCATGATATTCTCATTTCTGTAGCCGGCTTCGATCGCCTGTATGAGCGTCTTTATGGTACTTTTTCTGTATTGCCCGGTGAAGATCATAATGGTACGAAAATGCGTCGTCGATTTATTGCCCCTTTTGTTCACGCCGAGGAAATTCAAATAGTAGCGCTTATTGAATTTGATCGGTATTGAAATTGTGAACTCTTCTTTTGCGGGAACAGAAATGGTCTTCTCTTCATTATCGACTCTGTATGTAAGGGTCTCCAGGCCCAGCATTGGATTTGTTGAAGCGCCGGGTACACTGATCCTTATTTTCATCGTGCCGCCGTTGAAATCATCGCGGTCAACATACGCTAAGCCGTCATATGGTACCTCAAAGGGCATTTCAGTAACAAAGAATTCGGTACCGCGGTACAATTCATCCTCCACGAGAAGCAGATATTTCCACTTCTCCCTGAATTCCGGTTCGTAATCCATAATGTGGATCTTCAACGGCGAACATTCGTGGTAATACCCATTGACCTTCTGGGGAATATCATGGATCCGTTTCTCATTGGACTTATAATAGCTCTTCAAAGAGGATGTCACATTATATTTACTCTCTACTGTTCTCACTAATGCTTCAAAACGATCCTTCGCGACCTTGAAGCCGGCCTTGTACTGAGCGATCTCATCTCTTATTCCGCCTATGGATTTGTTGAAGGTTTCATAAATGGGGGTGTAAGCATTCTTACGGCTAATGATCTGAGACCTCCCCCGCAAAGCTTCATCAAGTTTATGCCGTGCGCTTTTCTCAACTTCCACATTATTGTTCAGCCAAACATATTTTCCCGATAGAAGACTTCGCAATGTCGCTAAGGAGGCCTTCAATATTTTCAATTCATTGATCTGCTTCTGAAGATGCGAAACATTCGTCCGAGCCAGGATATCCAGCGCATTCTTGGCATCATCCGCCATTTCTTCGGGATCTTCCGGTATGCCGGCACCTTCCCATTTTGACATGATCTTCTTGATCTTTGAACATCTCAGGTCGATCCTTGACTGTTTTAATACATATCCGAGATCGTACATATAAATATTGTATTTCTTTATCAGCTCCTCAGGAATATAGCCCTTTATGGTTTCTTTGATCTTGTACTGCTCGACGGAATCTGAATCCACGATCTTGTTAATATTGGTGGCAACGACCTGAAGATTCGCATTAAATTCCAAAGAGGTCTCAATAAGTGTCGCGCAGTATTCAAATTCCCTTGTTTTGTAAATGAAAAAATCATTGTAAATTTTGTCATCATTATAAT
The DNA here is from genome assembly GCA_048635215.1 of Candidatus Atribacteria bacterium. Lineage (GTDB taxonomy): Bacteria > AUK180 > AUK180 > AUK180 > AUK180 > JAGLWT01. Next base: position 5,025 of record JAIVYW010000099.1, on the reverse strand, counting down.
CCATCTTCTTCTGGAGCTCCAGAGAAACATTTCTTTTGCCCGCAAATTCCGACATTTTATACTCAAGATAATTACACCAGATCTCATTCTTCATATATTCTTCGGCATATTCCGAAAATTTCTCATTGATATCCTTTTCATATTCGGTCATAAGGTCAATCTGCTTTGAATAGACTCGTGAGTAATCCTTATCCAGTTTTGCCAATACAGCTAAATATTTATTCAGCTCATTCAGTATCGAACTGGCATTGGCGGAGTCATTATTTTGATAAAGAGGCGGCAGGACATCATGCCGGTTCTCAGGCATCTCATCCAATTGCTGCTTCATTTTCTTGTATTCCTCAAGGATGGGGGTTTCGAGAAAGAGCTTTTGAATCTCTGAAGCGATCGCTTTTACTCTGTTAACTTTTGTTCCGGCCCTTCTATTTATCTCCGTGATCTTATCAGACAATCTTTTCTTGAAATTCTTGTATTTTTCGGCATTCTCTTTTTTCTCATCCTTATGATCGCTTGAGTCGCCTAATTTTGTCTGTATATGTTCATAATAACTCTTCGCTTCTGCCGCAATATTTTTAAAGGCCTTTTTCAATTGATACCCGATGATCTCCTCGCGTTCGAACTCGCTTACAACTCTATTGATACCGGTCACGAATTTAGAAAAATTTACTTCTTCGACATTATTTCCTTTTGCCTGTTTCACTTCATCGACGATATCTTCACCCCAATCGGAATCATTGAGCTCTCCATCCGGGTTTACCCAGGATGACGGGTCCAATTTCTTTGCAATGAGCTCATCGATCTTTTGTTTGGTGAGAGGAGAGAGTTTCGTGATTATACGCGTATTATTTATCTTATAGTATTTCTCTACTTCCTTTTTGAATTTCTTGTCATTTAGAAATTTTTTAATTGATTCATTGCTGATATCCTCATAACCCGCGATCTTAAAATAGCGATAGGCATCATAATATTCCCGCTTTGCTTCCATTATGAGATAATTCATGCGGTACTGCGCTTTCTTTGCGTTCTCTTTTGCCCTTACCAATTTCTTCTGTGATTTTCTTAACGCCAGGGCCTGCGGCTGAATGACATTCCAGTATGCCTGATCAATTGCCGCCTGATCCCATTCGGAGAATTTACCGCCGCCCTTGCCGCCGGTGGAGGCTGTCTGTGTCGCAATTACATTATAATAATCTTCCTTGACCTTGCTCAGTGGAGGCACTTCGGAATTCTCCCATGTCTGCATACGGGCCATTTCAATTAAATATATATTCGCGTAATTATTTCTTCTGACGCTTATGATCCAATCACGGCTTTGCGTATATGATTGCTCCGCGAAACTCCAGCCGGCTTTAATGATGGAAACAGATGTACTCCCGATCAGGTATCCCGCCAAGGCCAGTACGCCATCCTTTGTTTTATCCTGAGCGACCTTTTTAAAATTTCCCTGAGCGAGCTGATCGATGACATTCACATACCCCTCAATATCATTCACCGAAACCGGAAGCTCCAATACTTCGGATATTTTGTCCTTGATCTTATCGTATGCATACTTTTTTACCTGATCTTCCGAGATCGAAAAACCGCTGTTTAAGAACATGAATATTAAAAGAAGCAGAATTATAGATTTCCGTGACATAAACACCTCCGCTTGAACATTTTAACGCATATGGCTGAAATTAGCAAATAGATGGCCCCTTGTACGCTTGTGCACTGCACAGCGTGTTCAAAAGTTGAAATGTTCAAAAGTTCCAGGTTGAGAAAATTCATCCAGACGGAAACATATTTATTCCGTCATTATCGTTATTGGGCGTGTGACCTTGGAAACCCCGCCCTTACTTCGGGGATCGGGAATCCATCTGGTATTTACTTCTTGTGTTTTCCCTCACTATTCATTATTCACTATTTTTCTGCACCTACAACCCTATCACCTTATTACCCTATCACCTTACTACCCTATCACCTTACTAAGAGCGAAGTTTGTAAATTTTTCGCTCTTTAGTGTATAATTCACCATGAACAATAATATCAAACCTTTGGAAGCCGGAATTTTTGAGATCCCGCTGATACTTTCACCGAAATTAGAACATGAGCGGGATTTATTAAACTCTTGGGTCATCAATGCACAAAAGGAACTCAAGGATTTTGCCTGTAAATTCGGATGGGAAGGGCTTATGGATAAACCATTTGCAAAAAGCGCGGAGATTTACGATAAGAAATCCGACTATGATTTTCGCCTGAAAGAGCTCTGCAATGTCGATCAGAGTGTTCAGCTCCCCAAAGAATATTCCGCCGCACTTGAAGAATGTATTTTTATATCTGTTTCACCGGAACTTTATAGTGAAAACTATCCCGACGGCATTGAGGACGATTCATTTCAAAAACTCATCACGCATGAAATGGCGCATCGTCTGCATGTCCGAATACTGAAGGGTGATGAGGATGCCATGGGGCCGATCTGGTTTTTTGAGGGATTTGCATTATTTGCGGCCGGACAGTTCATCAACGATCCGATCGATATGCAAATTGAGGATATGATAAGCATCATTACAAACAAAGAAAGAGGAAGTTATCGGCTGTACGCAAAGCTCTTTCGAAACCTTTTAAAGACGATGTCTCTAACTGAGCTTGTTTCTCAAGCCGGAAGGCCGGAATTCGATATTATCAGAAAACTACGAGGTTAAAGTGGAATATAAAGTGATCAGAAAAATTGCCGGACATAATGAGATGCAGAACGAGATGACAAAAGACAGCTGGGCTGAATTCATGTTCCACGATGCGGTGGCTAACAAATACTGGGGGAAACTCTTCGAGTATTTTGATGATTTCCAGGTCTCATTGAGTTTAGATAATGAGCTTGTAGGCGTTGCGAACACGATCCCGATAAGCTTTGATGAGGAGATATCAGAACTACCCGAAAAGGGATGGGACTGGGCTCTCGGAAAAAGTATTGAAGACCATGAAAATGGCAGCAAACCCAATATCCTATGCGGCCTTCAGATCGCGGTAAATACCCGATTCAGGGGAAAAGGCATCAGCACCCTCCTTTTAAAAGAAATGTTTGCCACCGCTGCAGCATACGGTTTAAACAAGGTGATCATCCCCGTAAGGCCGAATCTGAAACCCTCATATCCGCTTTCTTCAATTGACGACTATATTAGCTGGAAACGGGATGACGGACTACCCTTTGACCCATGGCTGCGTGTGCATATACGGGCTGGAGGCAGCATCGTTAAGGTCTGTCATGAGGCAATGTATATATCAGGAACAATAGCGGAATGGGAAGAATGGACAAAGATGAAGTTCTTTCAAACAGGTAAATATGTGATCCCCGGAGCTCTCGTTCCCGTAAACATTGACATAGAGAAAGATCTCGGCGAATATGTCGACCCCAATGTCTGGATACTACACGAAGTATAATGAATAATTAAGAAATGAATAATGAACAGTGAACAATGAATAATGAACAATTGAGAAATGAATAATGAACAATTAGAGAATGGAGAATAGCGGTAGGGACAGGGCTTGACCTGTCCTCTCTCATTCCCAGGCGAATGACCTTGGAAACCCCGATCACATCGGGGGGCAGGGAATCCATCTCGATTTCCTTTTCTCCACTTCGTACATCGCACCTCGTACCTCGTACTGTTTTATCACCCTATCACCCATTTCTACATTGTCCCTTGTCCCTCTCCACCTCGTACTTCGCACCTCGTACATCGTACTATTTTTATCACCCTATCACCTTTTACCTTCCCACTTCACACCTCACACTTCAGACTTGCTGAGCAAGCCCAGCATTGTTTGTCCCCTGTGCACTGCGAAGCGTGTCTTTTTGCATTTTTTGTGAAAAAGTAATAAAATCATTTACAGGGTTGATATGAAGAAAAATTTAGTTCCCGCATACATTTTAGACAATTTCGACAAAGGCGTAACGAACGGCTATTTCACCGGCTCGGTGATCTCCGCTGATATCAAAGGATTCACTTCCATTACAGAAGAATTGATGAAACATGGGCAAGCCGGTGCGGAAGTCCTTTCCGAGATAATTAACGGAATATTCTCAATTGCTATATCCCATATTTTCGACCATGAAGGATGGGTAACATCATTTGCCGGAGATGCCTTCACCGCAGTATTTCCCGGAGATTTCGGCAAGAAGGCATATTCCTCCGCAAGTGCTATCCGTGACTTCATCCTCTCAAAGAGCGATGTGAGCACCACATATGGGGATTTTTCCATATCCGCCCGTATCGGTATTGCCAGAGGCAAGGTGAAATGGGAGATCGCAGAGGGCGAACGCCAGTCCAGTTATTATTTTTTCGGCAATGTCATCAAAGAAGCCGGAGAAGCTCAGACAAGCTGTCGTCCGGGTGGGATCAATATCAGCGGGTTCAAAGAACCGAAGCTGGTCAAGCCGATAGAACGCGGTTTCTCCCTTATGTCCAAGACCTCTCAAAAACACATCCCAAGCTTTATCCCGGATTCTGTTCTGGATCTGAATACCTCCGGAGAGTTCAGAAATATTGTAAGCGTATTCCTGTCATTCAAACCCGGAGATGACCTCACTTCCTTTGTCGCAGATCTATCCGACGCAGCCCTGAAAGCCGGTGGATTTCTGAATAAGATCGATTTCGGCGATAAGGGCTGGATAGCTTTGATCATTTTCGGTGCACCGGTCGCAGTCGAAAATCAGGCAAATCATGCATTAAACTTCTGCGACACCCTTCTGGCAGAGTATCCGGATATAAGGTTCGGGGTCACGGAAGGCAGAGCATTTACTGGATTCATCGGCGGAGAAGAAGCAAATGAATATACATCACTGGGTGAAGTGGTCAACCTTTCAGCAAGACTATCCACACTTGACAACGAGCACGGAATAATAATCGATGAAAGTGTGCATTCAGATACCGCTGACAGATACGACTTTGAAGAGATCGGCGATATTATCCTCAAAGGATTTGAAGGCAATATTACCGCATACCGTATATCCGGGACAAAGAGACGCAAGTTCAAAGAGTTTCAAGG